>CAYYCI010000162.1:0-8029 GCA_964470215.1 uncultured Planctomycetota bacterium | reverse complement strand
CCACTACGAGGATGGCAAGATAGTGTGTTTCGACGACCAGGTCGCGAGCCACGGCTGCATGGGTGGCCCCCAGACCCGTCCATTCCTCCTCGTCCCCAACTATCCTCGTTTCGCTCGTCTTCGCCTCACCGACCCGCGCGACCTCTACGACCAGGTCTTCATGCCCTACCACCACGAACTCGACCCTTCCCCGGGCCATCCCCCGGGCGAGGAGTGAACCGCGTTGTGTCGAAACACGCGCCTGAACCGCCGCAAACACGCCGTCCAACGCAGGGCCCTAGAGTAAGCGCCATTGCGCGGTGTGGGCGGAGAAGCGCACCGGTTCACCTGGTCTGCTTTGTGATTCTCCACACAGCGCGCTGGGGGCTCCGGGCCGTGGGCCGCGTGGACCGACACGGGCGCACGGGGAGGCTCAGGCTCGGGGTTTGGGGTCGGGCGGGTCATTGTCCGAGGCGGGTTTTCAGGGCCTCGAGGGGGAGGCGGATGCCCATGACTATGGCGACCGCAGCCGCCAGGACGAGGAGCACGATCATCGCGGACCATAAGGTGGCCGGGGCGCGGCTGCGACAACGAGTGCGCAGGAAGTAGAAGATGAAGCCATCACCAAGCAGGAGCGGGAACAAGACGAGAACCGACGTCGTCCGCGCCCCGTGGGACAACCCCAAGACGAGTTGCGTCAAGGGTGCGGTGGCGAGGCGGTGGCGGACGAAGGTTCTCTCGTATCTGGGGACGAGGACGATCAGGGCATAGAGGACCACCGAGATTGCGATGGCGTGGACGGCGCCGGCGTAGAGTGTCGCGACGAGTGGCCGGCCTGGCGGCCTGTGGGGAGGGGACATGGAGTCATCCTGCGAGGCGTTTCCTGGCCTCGGCGGCCAGGCTGACGGCGTCCACTGCGTTGGCGCCGTAGGCGTCGCAGCCGGTGCGTTCGGCGACCATTGGGCTAGCGGCGGCGCCACCGATTACCACGCCGACCTTCTCGCGCAGGCCGGCTTTCTTCAATTCCTCGACGGTCTGTTCGAGGGCTTTGCAGCAGGTGGTGAGGAAGACGCTCATTCCGAGGAGGAATGCGCCCTTGTCCTTTACGGCCTGGACGAATTGGGCGGGGGCGACGTCGACGCCCAGGTCGGTGACGGTGAAGCCTGCGCCTCGGAGCATGAGGACGACGATGTCCTTTCCGATGTCGTGGATGTCGCCCTGGACGGTTCCGATGACGACGTTACCGCTCTCGCCCTTTATCTCGGGTGCGGCGCCGAGGAGGGGCTGGAGTTGTGCGGAGATGTCCTTCATTATTTCGCCGGCGTACATGAGTTCGGAGATGAAGTATTCGCCCCTGTTGAAGCGCTCTCCGACCTCGGCGAGGCCGCGTCGGCAGGCCTCGAGGATGTCGGTGGGTGGGGTTCCGGCGTCGAGGGCTTCTCGTATGAGGTTCTTGGCTTCCTTTTCCTTCAGGGCGCCAAGGGCCTCGGCGATGGCGTCGGTAGAAGGCATCGAGCGCTCTCCTCTCAGAACTGGATCAGGCAAGCCCAGATGAACTGATAGGCCAGGTCGTCCATCTCTTCCCAGACCTTCTTGACGACTTGCTCGTCGCCGAGGATCCTGGGGTATTCCTTCTTGCGGTCTTCCCAGGGGATGCACACACCGGGCCTGGTTTTCGGCTCTGGTTGTTTCTCGGTCATGGGTCTGTCCCTCCTAGTAAACTCCGTACTCACGGGTGAATTCGGTCATGGCTCGGACGTTTTCGATGTTGGTGTCGTCCTGCATGATGGCGCCTGCGTCCATGATGTAGCCGCCGTCTTTAGCGACTCGGTCTATGATTTCTTTGCATCGCTGGCGGACCTCGTCTGGGGTTCCGTAGGCGAGGAGGTCGTTTGGGACACCGCCGCTGATAGCGAACTTGTGGCCAACGGCCTGGTGGACCTCGAAGATGTCGGCGCGGTCCACGTGGAAGATGATGCTGCGTTCGGGCAACTGGGCGATCCAGGGCAGGTTGGCGTTCCAGTCGCCCTCGGCGTAGAAGAGCACCTGGTAGCCCAGGGCGTGGAGGTCCTCGATGATCTTACGAAAGGTCGGCCAGAAGAAGGTCTCGAAGGCCTTGGGGGAGAGGAAGGGGGTGCAACCGCGATGGAGCCAGATCGCGATGGGCACCTTCTTCTCGGGGTCGGCGCCGGCGAGGGCGTTATACATCATGTGGGGCCGGAGGGCCTCGCAGGCGGCCAGGACCTTCTCGGGCTGGCGGTGGATGTCGGCACACAGTCCTCGGAAGCCTCGCAACTTGTCGGCGAGGATGTCGAAGGGCGCCTTCAGGCAGCCGGCTATTGCGTGGACCGTGCCGCTCTCGGCCCTCAGGCGGCTGACTTGTTCGCCGTACCTCGCGTAGTAGTGGAGCATGGCCATTCCGCCCTTGAGGAAGGCCAGGTTGTTGCGATAGGTGTTGGGCTGGCCGGGCGGGACGACCTCGCGCGATATCCTCGGCAGCCACACGTTGGCCAGGAAGCCGGTCGGGTCCGCGATCAACGCGTCGTACTCGTCGGCCTTCATGAAGGCCGACTCCTCGTCGGGCGGCTCGAGGTACTGGAAGGCCGCGTCGGGCGGAGTGTCTATGCCCGGGGTGGTGTAGTATCGGGTGCCGAAGGCGTCGGTCAGGCCGGTCCAGACATAGACCATGTTGCCCACGGTGGCGTCCCAGTCGAAGTCGGCGGCGCACTTGCGCACGGCCGCGAACGCCTTGTCAAGGTCGTGGGTGACCTCCTGGTTGGTGAAGCCGGCGTACTTTGCGGCGAACTCGGCGGCGAAGGGCCGGATGGGAACGCAATCCGGCTTCTCGTTGTGCATGGCCGTCACGTAGCGCTCGAGGCGTTTCTGGTAGAGGCGTTCTGTCTCGTCCGACATTTCAATTCCCCTGGTGAGCGTCGAGGAACAAGCCCTCGGAAACCATCGGCAAGATGATACGCACGCGGCTACGCGCCTGTCAAGCCGCCCGAGGCCGAGGGGTGTGCCACAGGGAAAGAATTCGCCGGTCGCCATGCCCTCCGGGGGGCTCTTCCCCGCGACTACAGGCCGCATAGCTTGAAAGTATGAAGGAAAGCCGCGTGTAGCCTTGAAAGGGGCCGGGGCTGTGGGCTCTGGCACGCTTTTGTGCACCGTGGGTTTCCAATGCAGGCGAGACGGAAAAGAACGCCTTGCCGAGAAGCCGCAAAGCATCCCCTGTGGGGGGGGCTTTGGAACGACGAGCGGAGTTGGCAAGCAGCTAAGGCGTTCTTTTCCTTCTCGCCTGGCAATTGATTGCGGCGCAAAAAGCGTGCCAGAGCCCACAGCCCCGGCGCGCTGCCATTGGGGGTTTCCTCACAGGCGTGCCACTGGGTGTGTGGACGGGCCGTCTCGGCCCGCGGCCTGTGCGGTGCCAGCGAGACGCAGGCGCCACGCAAAGAAGCAGATTCGTGGCGAGCCGTATTGACACCGCCGCGCTGCTCCCTTAGTATCCAGTCGCTTGATGGGAAGGATGGACGAATGGAGGCGAGCGCAAGGCCCCGCTCCCAACCCGAAGGGGATGGCCTCAGGCACATACGCGAGGCGTTCACCCTCCGCGCGCTGGTGGTCGGCACTCTGACGTGTCTGGTCATCGGGCTGGGCTGCCCCTACAACCTCCACAAGGTCCACGGCTCCTACATGGCGATTGACTTCAGCACCGCCGCCGCCATCTTTCTTTTCTTCGTCCTGGTCTTCATGGTCAACGGGCTCTTGCGGTGGGTGGGTCTGGCGCTCAACGCCGGGGAGTTGTTGGTCGTCTACGTGATGATGATCGTGGCGACCTCGATCCCGACGATGGGCATGACCGCCTCGTTCATCCCCGACATCGCGGCGGAGTACTTCGCCTCGCCGGAGAACGGCTGGGACACGTTGATCGTGCCGCACCTGCCGAAGTGGGTGAGGCCGACCGACCCGCTGGCGATCAAGTGGCTCTTCGAGGGCAAGCCGAGCGGGGAGGCCACGCCGTGGCTGGCCTGGGCGGTGCCGCTGGCGATGTGGTTGATGTTCCTGGGCGCGCTCTACTTCGTGATGGTCGCCGTGATGGTGATCGTGCGGCGGCAGTGGGTCGAGCGCGAGCGTTTGGTCTATCCGATGGCCCAACTGCCCATCGAGATGGTCAGCCACGAGGCTCGCCCGGGCTTCACGAATCCCGTGCTCCGCAGCCCGTGGCTTTGGGCGGGGATTCTCATCCCGGCGGCGGTCGTCTCGCTCAACGGCCTGCACTTCTACTTCCCGAGCATTCCTCGAATCGAACAGGGGACGAAGCTGCCGGTCTTCCGCGGGGCGGCGAACCTCCAGTTCGTCATCAGTTTCCCGATGGTGGGCTTCGCATACATGCTCCGCCTCGACATGGCCTTCAGCCTCTGGGTCTTCAGCGTCCTGACCCAGGTCGAGCGCGGGGTGATCAAGATGACCGGCTTCAACGGATTCCTGGCCGGGAAGGATTTCATCCGCCACCTCGACGGCTACAGCCAGAACGGGGGCGGGCCGCTGGTGTGTCACCAGAGCCTCGGGGCGCTGCTGGCTCTCGTGGCGATCGGCCTGTGGGTCGGTCGGCGCCACCTGCGCGACGTGGTGGCCAAGGCGATCGGCCTCGACAAGCGGGTGGACGACTCGGACGAGATCATGTCCTACCCCGTGGCCTTCTGGGGCACGGTGGTCTGTGTGGTCTACATGGTGGGGTGGTTGTGGCGGAGCGGGATGTCGGTCGGCATAGCAGTGACGATGGTCCTGCTGTCGCTGGCGATCTTCTACGGGATAACGCGGATCGTGGCTGGAGGTGGGCTGGCGGCGGCGCGGGCGCCGGTGATCAGTTCCACGGCCATAATCTCGGCGCTCGGCTCGCGCGCCATCCCGCCCTCGACCATGGTGGCCTTCGGGCTCAGTTACGTGTGGATGGCCGACGTGAGGACGTTCGTTATGGCCTCGGCGGCCAACGGGCTGAAGATAAGTTCGGAACTTCCCGGGCGCCGACGCCGCATGGCCTGGGCAATCGCCATCGCCGTCGCCGTCACGCTCCTCTCCTCGATCTGGATGACCATGCACATCGCCTACGAGATGGGCGGCGCCAACGCCAACCACTGGTTCTTCGTCGGAGGGCCGCAGTTCCCCTACGACTTCATGGCCAGGGCCATGAGGAACCCGTCGGGGCCGGACTGGGACTCCTGGCTCTTCGCGGGCCTCGGCGCGGGCCTGATGGCCGTCCTCACCGCGCTCCACCACCGCTTCCCATGGTGGCCGCTCCACCCGATGGGCCTCCCCCTCTCGACCATCATGATGACCGACTACATGTGGTTCAGCATCTTCCTGGCCTGGATGGTCAAGCGCCTAGTCCTGGCCTACGGCGGCCCGAAACTCTACCGAAAGACCCGCCTCTTTTTCCTCGGGCTCATCCTCGGGCAATTCACCACCTGCGGGTTCTGGATCATCGTGGACGTGATCACCGGCCGCGTCGGGAACAATCTCTATTGGGTGTGAGAGGCGATGACCAACCGCGAACGGATGCTGGCCTTCGTCCAGGGGAGGCCTCAGGACCATGTGCCATTCGCTCAGTATGCCGGCATCGCCCCACTCGAGGAGGTCTGGCAGGCATTCGGTCGGCAGAAGGTCGGCCTGCTCAAATGGTCGGCGGTCCACCGCATCGAGCGTCCCGGAGTGGAGGTCGAACACCACGACGAGGAGCGCGCAGGCCGACGCCACCGCCGCACCATCCTCCACACCCCGGCCGGCGACCTCTGGGAAGAGCGCGCCTTCGAGCCTGTCTATGGCTCCAGTTCCGTCCAAAAACATTACGTAGAGACCCGCGACGACCTCGAGGTCTTCATCGCCATGCTCCGCCACAGTCGCGTCGTCGAGGACCTCGACCGCTACAAGGCGGACCTCGAGGCGGTCGGCGACGACGGCCTCCCCTTGGTGGCTACCCCGCGCAGCCCCTACCAGCAACTGTGGGTCGAGTGGATGGGCCTCGACGGCCTGGCATGCCTGATGACCGACTGTCCCGACCTCATGGCCGAGGTCTTCCGGTTGCTCAACGCCCAGATGCGGGCGGTCTTCGAGATCGCCCGCCGCTCGCCGATTCCTTTCATTGACATTCCCGACAACCTCACCGCCCCTGCCATAGGGGTCGAGCGGTTCGAGCGCTATTGCTCACCGCTCTACCGCGAACTGGCCGAGATGATGGGCGAGCGGCCGGTCTTCGTCCACGCCGACGGCGACCTCGAGCCGCTCTGGGACGCCATCGGGCGCTCGGGCATCCGAGGCCTCGACTCCATGACACCCCCGCCCGACAACGACACGAGCGTGGCCGACGCTGTCCGCCTGTGGCCGGAGATGAGGCTCGCGGTGAACTTCCCGTCGTCGCTTCACCTGCGGTCCGAGAGCGAAATCTACGAGGCGGCCTGCGAGATCCTCTCCCAGGGCGGCCACACCGGGCGTCTGATGATCCAGATCTCGGAGAACGTCCCGCCGGATCGCTGGCGCAAGAGCTATGGCGCGATCCTCCGCGCCATTGGATGACGAAAGCGGGGATTGGAGTCGTTTTGCCGTTTTTCGCCGCGAAAAAACGCTCCCGGCCGTTCTCGCGGCTATCGGCCGGCGGGCAGCCAGCGGAGGTTGCGGAATTCGGGGGGCGGGCCCTGCCATGGTCCGCCTAACCGGCGAAGTTTGCTCTGAGCGCCGCGCCCGGTGCGGATTGCATCGTGCGGGCCGAGCCTCAATTCCTTGACGCCCGACCAGTCGCGGAGCGGCTGGTCCAGGGCGTCGCGCAAGTCGGCTGGGGAGAGGACAACCGTGTGCCATTGCTGGCCGCCCGCGAGGTTGGTTTCCGCAGCATAATTGTCAATGCCGATGACGAGTTTGTTGGGCTTTTCGCATCGGACGTCCACGGCGAGTTTCGCCCTGGCAGGTGCCTTCCAGAGTGGGTTGTAAATCTTGTGGGTTCGCCGCGCCCAGTCTTCGGGTTGATAGGTGAACCACTCCTTCTGCCAGTCGCCCTGGAACGTTTCGATGGTGAGGGAGGGCTTGAGGGTCGGTCCCACGCCGGCGGCTTCGAGTTCTGCGGGGCTGGCGGTGAGGATGGGGGATGAGAGGACGAACTTCCGCGCGGTGTACGCACGATAGTAGTAGCCTGCGGCGGTGACGGGGCTCTCGAGCGGATACGTGACGCTTGCATAGACCCACAGGGGCTTGTCGAGGGCGTAGAGCGGGAGCCGCGCCAGGTAGCCGTCGCCGTGGCGCTCCGGGCGGGCGTAGTGCCAGAATCGGTTGATGGCGTTTTCCATCTCCTCGCCCTCGCTGCCCTGTTGGGTGTAATAGACCTCCACGGCGAGAATGGGCATCGAGGGGTCGGGCCGAACCACCAGGACGGGCACTCGATCGTCGGTTTTCAATCGAAGCGATGTTTGTGGCGTCTGGGGGAAACGGAAGGTGCGTTTGAGCCACTGGTCGAACCAAAGCATCCCGCAGACCTCGTGCTGGGGCGTGTCCACGTGGTTGTGGTGTGCGGAGGTGGTGATGCGCCAGTGGTCGGTGGCGACCTCGCGGATGGCCTTCGGCACATCGTTGACCCGGGCGTGGAAGTCGTTGGACGGATTCAGGAAGAAGATGGGACAGGAGACGTGTTTGAGGTTCGCGGCGTCGCCGATCGTGGCACGGTAGAGCGCGCTGGCCTTGCGGCGGTCGCTCACCCCGCCGCAGGAGGGCGCGACGGCCTTGACGCGCCGGTCGGCCGCGGCGGTCATCACGGCGATCTTCCCACCCATCGAGTGGCCGTAGACGCCGAGGCGACTGGCGTCCACCTCTGGCTGACGTTCGAGGAAGGTCAGAGCCCGCCGCGCGGCCAGTGCACAGAGAAACCAGGCGCTGTTGCGCGGCGACTCGACCGCGTCCAGGGTCCACGCCGCGGGTGCGAGCGTCACGTATTGATTCTTGTGGCGGGAGGGCGCGTGGTATGCATCGAGCACACCCCAGTCGGTCGTGAGGCGGTAGGCGGGATCGTCGG
>CAYYCI010000161.1:0-8048 GCA_964470215.1 uncultured Planctomycetota bacterium | reverse complement strand
CAGGCCCAGCGGTTGGTGACCTTCCAGTCGCCGGCCGCCGCGCGCCAATCCACAGGAGCGCGATTGAACGAATAGACGAGCACCGTGGGAGAGAAGATTTCCACCTCTCCGACTGGCACCTTCGCGTTCTCGGCGGCCCATCCGATCCGGGAGCCGCCCAGCGGCTTCCTGTCGTAGAAGGTGAGGAGGACTTTCGCGTCAACGTGGACGAGCACCGCCGCGCCGACTCGCTCGAGGCTCACCCGCGCGGGCCGACCGGCTTTCGCCAGGTGGGCGCTGGCCACCGGTTTGCCAGCGCGAAGCAACTCGACCGTTAGGCCCTTTTCGCTGCGGGATATGGTGGCGAGGTAGCCTGAGTTCGCCCCTCGGTCGGCGGCGAGAGCGAGCCGGAGTGTGGCCCCTGACGGGAAGGACCCGGGGCGGACGAGGAGTTCGACGTCGGAGTAGAAGTCGCCGCGGTGCCAGGCGAAGTTGTCGGCCTCGACCCAGTCGCTCTGCCTGGCGGCCCAATTCCCCATCGAGCGTTCGGCGGCGAAGACCTCGTGGGTGGTGAAGATCGGGGTGGGTTGACGCGGGAATGAGACCTCGAGGTTGTCGAAGGCAGCGCCGGCGCTGCCCTCGACGTAAAGCCCCGCGCGACCACAGGCAAGCGCCTGGTGGGGGTGTTCGAGGACCTTCGCCCCATCGAGCCAGCCCGTGAGCAGCCCGCGCCGCCACGACAACGCCAGCCGGTGGACGCGTCCGAGGGCCGCCGCGCAGGGAGCCTCCGCCAGATCGCTCGCCTGGCCCTCGACCACCGCCGAGAGGACCACCCGCCGCGGCTCGAGGCGCCAAAGGTAGTAGTTGGCCTCGTCCTGGTAGTGAATGACCAACCCGGCGGCCCCGCGCACCGGGGGCAGGAGGTCGGTCGCCACGGTGTAATCGGCCCAATCGTCCTGGCCACAGACGTATCGGGCGTGGCTGTTTGCCGAGGCGACGAGGAGCCGCCCGTCTGGTGATGTGCCGTCGAGGCGGCCGCGCTCCCAGGACCAGTGGCCCCCGAGCGCGAGCCACTTGCCTGTGCACGGGCGGTCGAAGTCCTCGCGCAGGCCGCGCGGGGCCGAGACCTCGAGGTCGTCGAAGACCGCGCCAGCCTCGCCCTCGCAGTAGAGTCCCACGGCCCCCGAGAGCAGCCACGGGTCGCTGGCCTCGACCACTGGCCGGCCGTCCACCAGGCCCCACACCCGCGTGCCGACGAGCCGGACGCCGAGCCTGTACCACTGCCCCTTGACGATGGGGAGCGGTCGCGCGGCGAGGGTGGTTGGCTTTCCGCCCCTGACGCGCAGGAGTTCCAGGCGGCCTGTAGTGCGCCAGCGGAGGAGATGGTAGTTGTCCTTGTCGCGGAGATAGAAAGCCAGGCCGAATGCCCCATCCCCAAGCGTCTTGCAGGCGGCCGAGGCCGCGTAGTCGCACCAGAACCAGTGGCCGCGAACGGCCAGTGCCGGCGCGCCCTCGGCGGCCTGGCCGTGGTAGTCGAAAGCGTTGGCGGAGAGCGAGGCGCTGGGCAGGGCCTCGATTTTCCACGAGCCGCTGAGCCGTTGCCAGGCGGTGTTCTCGGTCTGGGTGCGCATGAAGTCGTCCTCGAGCCTGACCTCGGCGACGTGTTGAAAGCGAATTGTGGAGACCGCCGCGCTGTCGCTGCGGACCCCGACCGCCACCCCGCCGCGCCCGAAGCGTCCGTCGTAGGCCTCGGCCACGAGCCGTCCATCGAGCCACAGCGCCATGCGCTGGCGCCAACGCGCCACGGCCAAACTCACCCGCGACGAACGCGGCAGAATGCCTTCCGAGGGCGTGCCGATCCGCCGCTCCAGTCCGTCCTCGACCACCACGAAGCCACACCCGGTGTCGGAGGCCTCGGCGTAGTAGTAGTTACTGGCGTCCCGCACTCCGAAGGCCACTCGGAGCGCGGGTCCGGCAGAGGTGGTGACCACATCGGCCTCGAGGAGAAAGTTTCGATAGCCCTTGCCGCCGGGGAGCAAGCGGAACTGGTAGTCGCCGCCCGACCAGCCGGAGCGCAGCGCCTCGAAGCGCACGGTGGACGCCACGCCACACACGCCCCAGGTTAGCAGGGCCGTGAGGCACCAGGCCCTGGTCATATCAGAAACCCTCGGCTTTCCGGTCTTCTTATGCTACAGCGCCGCGGCGCGGAATTGTCAAGAGGTTGTAAAAGGATGTAAAAGGCTGAAAGACCTCAGGCAGGCAGCCCCAGCGCCAAGACGAACCTGCCAGTCCGCCCGCCGCTGCCGCGGTGGGAGAAGAAACGGTCCTGGCGACACCGCGTGCATGCCTCTACCACCTCGACTCGCTCCTCACTAAGGCCACAGCCGACGAGTTGAGCGCGATTCGCCGAACGCAGGTCGAAGGCCAAACGCCCGCCCTCCCGAACGAAGAACCGTTCGCCCTCCGGCCACCCGGCGCGGCACTCCTCGATCGTCTCCTCGCCGACCTCGTAGCAGGCCGGGCAGACCGAAGGGGCGACGACCGCGCGCATCGCCGAGGGCTCGCAGCCGAAGAGGGCCACCATCGCCCTGACGGTTCGCTCGACCACGCGCCCGAACGTGCCCTTGCGGCTGGCGTGGGCAAGGCCGACCGCCGCGCGCATCGGGTCCGCGATGGCCACCAAGGGGCAATCGGCCGAAAAGGCCATCAAGACCAGGCCGGGAGTGTCGGTCACCAGGGCGTCGGTTTCGGCCAGGGCAGTCCCGGGCTCCAGAGCACCGCGGCCGCGGTGGGCGTCGCTGACCCACGCGACGGCGTTCCCGAGCACCTGGCGGCAGGCCACCACGCTGCCGAGGTCGAAGCCCACGGCCTCGGCGAAGCGTCGGCGGTTCTCGACCACCGCTTGGGGCTCGTCGCCGACCCCGAAGCCCAGATTCAGGCTCGCGAAAGGCCCGCGGCTCACTCCGCCCTCTCGCCCGCTCAAGGCGTGGACGAACCCCTCGAGGAGATCGAAACGGTAGAAAACCACCCCTCCCTCGCACCTCACCTCGGTCACACACAGCCTCCTGTCATTACCCGGGTCTGGTGGATGAGGGGGTGACCCTGGCTAGTCCATTCTCTTGCAGGGCCGCTTCGCGTGGGCATTGGCACGCTTTTTGCACCGCACCCAACTGCCAGGCGAGAAGGAAAAGAATGCCACTGGTCGCCACCGACGTGGCGATGACCGTCCCTGTCGTGTTGCGTCGCGGGCGTTCCTCTTCCCTGAGCATTCTTTTCCTTCTCGCCTGCACTGGAAACCCACGGTGCATAAAAGCGTGCCAATGCCCACGCGACGGCCTCCACGAAGTCGCCCCGCCGCTCGCCCTGGGTGCGTGGTGCTCGCTTGACTTCCCCACCCCCGCCCACTACTCTCGCGCGGGGAAAGGAGGCGAAGATGACGATGCGGCGTTTGGCCACGGTGCCCGCGCTCCTGGCTCTGTTTCTCGCGGCGGCGCGAGCGGGCGAGCCGCAATCGGTCGAGATGACGACCGCCGACGGCAAACGCATAACCGGCGTGCTCTACGGTTCGGGCAAGACGGCGGTCGTGTTGTGCCACGGCCGCATGTACCTCGCCGGCGCCAGGTCGTTCGCCAGGCAGTGCCGCGAACTGTCGGCCCGGGGGCTGATGTGTCTGGCCATGAACTTTCGCGGCTATCCCGCCGCCCGACCGCCCGACCTGCCCGGCCTGGAAAACGACGTGGTGGCCGGCTTCGACCTGGTGGTGGGCCGTGGCGCAAAACGGGTGTTCGTCCTGGGGAGCAGCATGGGCGGGCTGGCCGCCCTCAAAGCCGCCGCCACCCTTGAAGAGCGCAAGGAGTTCGCAGGGCTCATCGTCGTCTCGGCTTTTGACACGGTGGCGATCAAGAGCGTGCGGGCGCCCAAACTCCTCATCGTCGCCTACGACGACCGCCGCATCTACACGAAAACGATGGCGATGCTCTTCGTCGCGCCACCGCCGAAGGAGGCGGTGGTCTTCGCCCGCGGCGGCCACGGCCAGCGGCTCTTCGAGGCGCACCCGAAAAACGCCATCGAGGTGATCCACAACTTCATCGCCCGCCACGCCGCCGAGCGATGAGGGGGCGATCATCGTCGGGGCAGGGCGGCGAGTGCCTGGCGGGCCACACGAGCCACCCCGGGGGCGTTCGCCAGGCGGCTGGCCGCTGCCAGCGCGTTGCGTGCTTGCTGGGCGCCAGGACAACCTGGGTTGCGGCGGAGAATCCGCCCGATGGCCCAGGCGATGTTCTCTCGGGCCGGAGCCGGCGCTTTCGCCAGGCTAGCCACGAGCGGCGCCAGAGCCGCGGGGTCGGCGAGCTTGCCGAGAGCCGCCGCGGCATCCCCCGCGCCATTCGGCTTGGCGAGAGCGGCCACCAGGAATGGCATCGCCGCCTTTCCCCTGCGCACCAGCGAACCGGCCGCATACCAGCGCACGGAGGGGTCGGGGTCGTCGAGGACCTCTGCGAGCGCCTCGAGGGCCTTCGGCTCGTCGAGATGGCCGAGCGCCTCGGCGGCCACCCGCCGCACCTCGGCGTAGTGGCAGTCGAGAGCCTCGATGAGCGCTTCGAGCGCCGCGGGCGGCTGCGGCGATGTGGCCGCGGCGATGCGCCCCAGGCCCGTGACCACGCCCCAGAGGGTGTACTTGACACTCCGGCCCGGATGCTTCTCTTGGAAGTCGGCGATGGCCTGGCGGAGTTCTTCGGCCTTGTCTTCCTCGTCGGGGGTTAGTTCGCCCTTGGCCTCGAGTTTTCCAAGCGGGACCTCCCACTGGGCGAGTTGCGTGGCCTCGGCGAGCGCCTGGCGAAGTTCCTCGACGAGCACCGGGACAGCCTTCGGCCCCAGGGTGCCGACCGCGTCGGCCGCAGGGGTCCGGATCTTCGCTTCCTCGTCGCTGAGGAGGTCCACGAGGTATCGGACGGCCTCGAGTCTTCCCTCGCTGCCGAGGGCCTGCGCGGCGATGAGTTTCACGATGCGGTCCTGGTCGGCCATGGCCTTCTCGAGGGCCGCGACGGCCACGGGGGTCGCCGAGTCGGCGAGGACTCCCGCCGCGGCCCGCCTCACCCGCGCCCGCTCACCCGCATCGCGGTCGAGGAGCCTGGCGAGGAGTTCGTCGCGCTCGGTGCTCGGCAGGAGGGCGAGCGCGTTGATGGCGTCGGCGCGCGAGGCGGCCTCGTAGGCTGAACTGGTCGCCAACTCGACCAGGCGCTTCCGACACTCGCCGATTGCCCCCTCGACCCGCTCGAGGAACTTCCCCACCAACTGCGGCTCGCGGCCCTTCAGGAGCCTGGCCGCGAGGAGCACCACCCGGCTGTCGTCGTCCTTCTTGAACGAGACGGGGAGTTGGGTGGCGAACTTCTGGGCGAAGCCCTTGGGCTCACCACGGAGCGCCGCCTCCACGCAAAAGCAGAACGCTGCGAAGCGAACGTCACGGCTCGTGTCGTTCGCCAGGCGGTCCAGCAGCAGGTCCGCAGCCTTCGGATTCCCCGAGGCGGCCAGTTCGCGGGCCGTGTCGAGGCGAATGTCGCTGTCGGTGCTGCGCAGTCTCTCGACTAGTCTGGCCCAGTCCTTCTCGGCCCTCCGAGGCGTGGGTTCAGGCTGGGGCGCGAGGCGGTAGATCGCCCTGAGGGCGTTGTTTGCAAGGCTGGCGGTCGCCGCCTTCACGAGTTCCTCGTCGTCCTCGCGCAGGAGGAGGATCAGGTCGTTGGCCGGCTCGCTGAGTTGGGTGAAGTGGCCGAGGGCCTTCGCAGCGGCGATGCGCACCGCGCGGTCCTCGTCCTTTAGCGCCTTCAGGAGAGGCTCGGCGGCGGTCTCGGCCTCGGAGCGGGCCAGCGACGCCTTCGCCGCGATCACCCCCAGAGCCTCGGCCGCCGGGACGCGCAGCGTGGCCGGGTCGGACTTTATGTTGTAGTCCTCGACGGTCTGCTCGAGGTCCTTGCCGGTGAGGATGTTGCTGAGGGGCTTGATGAAGGTGCGGCCGTGTTCGGCCAGGCTTTTCTCGGCGCGGGCGCGTGCGCGCGGAGAGTCGCTCGTCAGATAAGTCAGGAGCTTCTCGATGTTGCGGACCGCCCCGCCGGAACATCCGGCCACCAGCACGGCGAGGGCCGCGAGCAAAGCCTTCCTCATCAATCTCTCTCCGGGGATGGTGAGTTCGCCGCGGAGTATAGCGCAACGCCAGAGGAAAAGTCAAAGCCTTGACTCAGCGTGCTGTGCTGCTTGCTATTGCTACGCTGTGGACTGGGACCGCGAGGCAAGCCTTTGCTCAGCACTCGATGAGGATTGGGCGGCTTTCTCAGTTCCGATCCGTGCCACGGAGATGGTGGACCTGGTGGACATTGTGGACAGGGTCTCGGTGGCATGTATGAGGAAGCCCGGGACGACAGCGCGCCGGGGCGTGTGGGCTTTGGCACGCTTTTTGCACCGCAATCAACTGCCAGGCGAGAAGGAAAAGAATGCCTTGGCTGCCCACCAACCCCAACCCGCCGTTTCGAAGCCCCACGCACCGAGCGCCTTGCGCCGTTTGGGCAGAGCATTCTTTCCCTTCTCGCCTGCATCAAGAACCCACGGTGCACAAAAGCGTGCCAAAGCCCACAGCCCCGGCCTATTGGAGAACCAACCGCGGGTTTCCTTCCTGGTCTCAGGCTCTCCAGTTTGTGCGAGAGGCGAGGTGGGGAGACAAAATAGGACGGGAGCGGCTCAGACTATTTCCTCGAGGCGCTGGCGGTAGTAGAGGAAGTTGTCCCAGGAGACGTCGGGCGGAATAGCGTGGTCGCACCCTGGGACGTAGCCGCCCTCGAGGATGAGGTCTCGCTTCTCGTCAATCATGGCGTCAATGGCCTTGCGGTCGCCGCGTGCGAGGACGCGCTTGTCCATCCCGCCGCCCATCCGAAGGTCGCGGCCGAACTTCTTCCGCAGCCTCACCACGTCCATCCCCGCGGCCACCTCCATTGGGTAGATGTAGTTGATCCCTGCCTCGAGCCAGATGGGGATGAGTTCCTCGACGTTGCCGTCGCTGTCGAGCATGATGATGTCTATGCCTGCGCGGTGGAGGAGGTCGGTTATCTTGCGGTAGTTGGGCAACATGAACTTGCGGACGTGAGCCGGGGAGATGAGCGAGGCGGTCTTGTAGGCCATGTCCTCCCACATCAAGGCGAAGTCGAATTGCACCTCGAGGACGACTTTGCTGAGAACCGCCACCACCAGGTCGCCGATGTGGTCCATCATCTCCTTGACGAAGTCGGGGTCGTCGTAGAGCATCACCGCGAGGTTCTCGACCCCCATCCAGTTGCGTATCCAGCCGAAGATGCTCCCGGCGTAGGCCCCGAGAGGGAAGTCGCGAACTGCGTATTGTTTCTTCAGCGACTCCCAGTGCACCGGAATTCGACAGGGGCTGTCGGGGTTGAGCCTGGGCAAGAAATCCTTCCGCCAGGTCTCGCGGTCCTTGAGCGGGAACTCGAGGTATTGGGGCATGCCGGGCGGCGGGACATTTCGCAACTTCTTCTTGATCACGCCATCGCCGATGTCGCGGTAGACCTCATACTCCTCGGTCAACTCCAGGGTCTCGTACTCCCAGCGGTAGGCCAAGCCGACCTTGATCGGCGCGAGCTCCAGGCGGTCGTAGCCCACAATGCGACGATAGGAGTCGTCGCGCGGGAGGCCCTCGCGGTGCCAGCGCTTGAGCGTCTCCTCGAATGGCCCCATCTCGTTTCGGAAGATGCGGTCGAACTTCCCATAGTGGGTTACCGCGTGAAAGCGTTCCCGACTGTCCAACCTCCTATCTCCTGGCTATCTGGCACAGGCTGGAAAGCCTGTGCCACCGGGAACCACCCTGGGGGGGCACACGGCGCAAGCAAGGCGCCGCACCCTCACAATGGTGGCACGTCTGTGAGGGAACCCCGGATGGCAGCGCGCCGGGCCGTGTGGGCTTTGGCACGCTTTTTGCGCCGCAATCAATTGCCAGGCGAGAAGGAAAAGAATGCCTTGACTGGCTGCCAACTCCGACCCGTCGTTCCGAGGCTCCGCGCACCGAACGCCCGGCG
>CAYYCI010000160.1:0-8097 GCA_964470215.1 uncultured Planctomycetota bacterium | reverse complement strand
GGCCGGCTCCTGGGCACGGCCGGTGCCTACATGGGCAATTTCATCTTCGATCCGGCGACCGGCAAGGCGCGGCACCTCGGCACCATCCACCTGAGCCACTATGCCACCGCCTTCCGCGGCGGAAAGGTCTACATGAGCGGCTACCCCACCTCGCCGCTCTACGTCTTCGACCCGGCGAGGGCGTGGACCGCCGGGAACTTCATCGGCGGGCGGCTCATTCCCGACGACGCCCCCCAGGCCAATCCACGCCGCATCCTCTACCTGGGCAGGAAAGACCTTGCTGGCACGCACAAGATGTATGCGGCTGCCGTGGGCGGCGACGGCCGCATCTACTTCGGCGGGCGCTGGATTCGCGACGGCGCCTGCGGCGGCCTCGCATGGTTCGACCCGGCTACGGGGAAAGCCGGTGGGATGTGGAAGCCCTTCTCGAATTACCAGATCACCCACATGGCGGCGCTCCGCGGGGGCCGCTTCATCGCGATCTCCACCCGCCGCGTGGACGACCCGATCCTGGGCAAGCCGAAGCCGGAACAAGGCGCCTTGTTCGTCCTCGACACCCGCAACCAGGCCCTCGTCGGCAAGCTCGAGCCCGTGGCGAAAGCCAAGGGCGCCGGGCCGATCTGTTCCCCGGACCAGGCCGGCGTCCTCGGCTGGGCCCCCGACCCCGACGACCAGGCCGCCAGTTTCATCTACCGCGTCGAGGTCAGCGAGAGCGGGCAACCGCGCCTCGCCTTCCGTCGGCGCCTGCCGTTCCCGCTGCCCGTGAGGGTCGGCTCGAATCAACAGGAAGCGTGGGACTTTCGCGCCGGCCCCGATGGCAGGGTCTGGACCTTCATCGCCGGGGTGTTGGTGCGGATCGAGCCGAGGACGGGAGCGATCGAGCCTGTCGGCAAACCCTCGCGCCCGGGCCGGCTCGCTTTCACGGGCGGGCGAGTTTATCTTGGAGGCACGAGCGAGTTGCGCAGGATCGAAGACCTCACGCTTCGGTGAGCGGTGGAACCCGCCCAGCGAATCTTGTATGATCCCCACACCACGAACCTGGCAGGAGGCATCGGATGGAAGAATTCACCCCGCGTGAGCGCGTGCGTCTTCAACTCGAGCACCGCGAGACCGACCGCGTGCCGATCCACGACGGCCCGTGGGGCACGGCGATCGCGCGTTGGCGTCGCGAGGGGCTGCCCGAAGGGGTCTCGCCACACGAGTACTTCGGCTACGAGTTCGCCTCGTTCGGCCCCGACCTCTCGCTCCGCCTCCCCACCGAGACCGTCGAGGAGACCGACGAGTGGGTCATCACCCGCGGCCCCGACGGAGCAGTCCACCGCAACTGGAAAGGGAAGACCTCCACGCCGGAACTCGTGGATTTCACGATCAAGGCCCGCCGCGACTGGGAAGCACACAAGCCCCGCCTTGCCTACGACGAGTCGCGGCTGAACCTCGAGAACGCCAGGAAAGCATACGAGAACGCGAAGGCGAAGAACCTGTTCTTCGTCTACGGCTGTGGGATCGGCTACGACCGCAACTCCGCCTCGCTCCTCGGCCCGGTGCGGCTCCTGACCGCGATAGTCGAAGAACCCGACTGGGTGGCCGACATTTTCATGAGCCAGGCCGACCTCTCGGTGGCCATCGCCGAGGAACTCTTCGCGCGAGGGATCGAGTTCGACGGAGCCTTCTTCTACGACGACCTGGGCTATCGCAACGGCCTGTTCTTCTCGCCAAGAGCCTACCGCGAACTGCTGATGCCCGCCCACAAACGCTACCTCGAGCCATTCAAGCGCCGCGGGCTCCCTTGCATACTCCACAGTTGCGGCTGCGTCAAGGACCTCATCCCCGACTTCCTTGAGGTCGGCTGGACGTGTCTCCAGCCCCTCGAGGTCAAGGCGGGCATGGACCTCATCGAACTGAAGAAGAAGTACGGCGACGTCCTGGCTTTCATGGGCGGCATTGACGTCCGCAAGATGGCTCTCGACGACCCCGGGCCGATCGAGGAAGAGATCAGAACGAAGGTCGGCTTCGCGAAGCAAGGCGGTGGCTACATCTACCACTCCGACCACTCCGTGCCGGACAACGTCAGTTTCGAGAACTACAAGAGGGTGATCGAACTCGTGCGCCGCTACGGCGCCTACGACGGCTGAGTGGACTGGGTGGACGCGGTGGACTTTGTGGACAGAGGGGAAAAGGGATCGGCGTCAAGCCGAGCGGTGAGCCACCCTCGGTCCGTGTTCGTCCGTGTTCGTCCGTGTTAGTCCACGCCCACGGGAGCTTCAGCGCACACAGACGTGGCAGGCATCCTCGTCTATCTCGAGGACTTGCTCGGGGCGCGAGCCGTAGCGGTAGATGGTGATGCCCTTGCACTTCAGGCGGTAGGCGAGGAGGAAGATTTCCCGCACATCGGCGGGGGTGGCGTCCTCGGGGAGGTTGCAGGTCTTCGAGACGGCATTGTCGGTGTGGCGCTGGAAGGCGGCCTGGATGCGCACGTGCCAGTCGGGCGAGATGTCGTGGGCGGTGGGGAAGAGGCGCTGGACGTCCTCGGGCACGCCCTCGAGGCCGCGGCACGAGCCGCGCCGCGCCACCTGCACAGCAAGTTCGTCGCTCCAGAATCCCCGCTCGCGGGCGGTGCGACGGAAAAGTTCATTCTCCTCGACCAGCGTCGCGCCGTCGAGGACGTTGCGGACGAACGAGAGGGCGAAGAGCGGCTCGATGCCGCTTGAGCACCCGGCGATGATGCTTATCGTGCCCGTGGGGGCGATGGTGGTGCAGGTGGCGTTGCGGAGGGCCTCGAAGCCGCGACCAGGCCACACGCTCCGCTCGAAGTTCGGGAACGAGCCACGCCGCTCGGCAAGTTCGGCCGATGCCTCGTGGGCTTTGGCGGTGATGAACCCCATCAAGCGTTCGGCGAACTCGACCGCCTGGTCGCTGTCGTAGGGAATTCCGAGTTTGACGAGGGCATCGGCGAAGCCCATCACGCCCAGGCCGATCTTGCGGTTGGCACGTGTCTGGCGAGCGATCTCGTCGAGGGGATAGCGCGAGGCGTCTATGACGTTGTCGAGGAATCGCACCGCGCGGCGCACCACGAGCGCAAGGCGTTCCCAGTCCACTTCGCCGTCATTTACCATTGCCGCCACGTTTACCGAGCCGAGATTGCACGCCTCGTAGGGCAAGAGGGGCTGCTCGCCGCAGGGGTTCGTGGCCTCGATCTGGCCGACGGCGGGAGTCGGGTTGTGGCGGTTGATCTCGTCGAGGAACACGAGGCCGGGGTCGCCGCACCGCCATGCGGATGTGGCAATCAGATCGAGCATCTGGGAGGCGTTGCGTCGCCCAACTGCCTGACCGGTCCTGGGGTTGACGAGTTCGTAGTCCTTGCCGTCGAGTGCGGCCTCCATGAAGGCGTCGGTGACGGCCACCGAGATGTTGAAATTGCGCAGGCTGCGGCCGTCGAGTTTGGTCGTGACGAACTCGACGATGTCGGGATGGTCCACTCGGAGAATACCCATGTTGGCGCCCCGACGGCGGCCACCCTGCTTTATGGTGCTGGTGGCCGCATCGAAGACCTGCATGAAAGACACGGGGCCGGAGGCTATGCCGCCGGTGGAGCGGACGATGTCGCCCTTTGGCCGAAGGCGCGAGAACGAGAAACCCGTCCCGCCGCCCGATTGGTGGATCAGAGCCATGTCGCGCACCGCGTTGAATATCTCGGGCAGGGAGTCGCCCACCGGCAGGACGAAGCACGCCGCCAGTTGGCCAAGTTCGGTCCCCGCGTTCATCAGCGTGGGCGAGTTGGGGAGGAACTCCAGCCGAACCATCATCTCGAGGAACTCGTCCTCGGCTCGCTCGACGTCGCCATCGGGATAGTTGGCTTCGGGAGCGGCGACGGCTCG
Source organism: uncultured Planctomycetota bacterium (assembly GCA_964470215.1). GTDB lineage: Bacteria > Planctomycetota > PUPC01 > DSUN01 > DSUN01 > CAYYCI01. Next base: position 4,222 of record CAYYCI010000160.1, on the reverse strand, counting down.
CGCCACCCGCACGAGCATCTCGCGCGGGGTCTCGCGGACGCGGCCTTGCTGGTCGCGCAGGAGATAGCGGCGTTCGAGGACCTGAGTTGCGCTGACGGACAGTTTCAGGTCGTCGGCCACGCCGAGGAGTTGTTTGGCTCGCCTGACCTCAGCGCGGCGTTGGCGATAGAGGATGTAGGCCTTGGCCAGGTCGGCCCGGCCTGCCTCGATGAGCACCCGCTCGACGATATCCTGGATTTCCTCGACGGAGGGGCTTGTCCCCAGGCGCGCCACGACCTTCCGGGTGCATTGACGAGCGAAGTTGGCTTCCCGCTCGCCGACGGCTCTCATGGCCTTGGAGATGGCGGCCTCGATCTTGGCGGGCTCGAAGCGCTCGCGCCGCCCGTCACGCTTTATCACAAACTCAGGCATCGCGACCCGCTACCTCTTCGGGGATATTCTACCGCCTCCGGCAGGCGATGCCAAGAACACCTGCGAGGAAGCCCACAGCCCCAGCCTCGTTCCAGACCACGCGCCCGTTTCCCCCCATAGTCTCAGGCGGACCGGCGGGATTCAATAGGTCAGGACGACCCTCCTGGGGCTGAGCGGTCCGAGCGCGAGGCGAATCGCCACCGTTGGTTCGCTAGCGAGGCCGCGAATGCGCACGAAGGTGAACCGGAGGAATTTCCCCTCGGCGTCGAATAGTTCCACGCGGACGTAGCCGCGCACGATCGCCTCGAGGGCCAGCCTCTCGGCCATCGTGGTGGCCTGCCTGGCCAGTGCCTCGGCATGGGCGGGTTCCCGTGGGAAATGCGGCCCACGAGCCACGGTCAGAACGAGCACCCCGCGCAAGCGGTCGAGGCTCTTCTTTTGCAACTCCAGGTAGCCCTCGAAGGCGGAGAGGTCCACTTCGAGTTTCTCGAGGTCTATCGGCCGAAGCGCGGCGCCGGCCCGGCGGAAGAGTTCGCGATAGTCAATGAAAAGGGACGAGACAGCCACGAGAATTGCGAGGAGGGTCACCCCGCCGACCACGACGAGCGCCTTGTGGCGTGGACTCAGGGGTTCGGGCGCCGGTTTTGTGGGCACTTCGGCGGTTTGTTCCTCGGTCGTCAGCGAGCCGTCGGGGCTGATGAGGTATAGGATGCGGACCTCGAGGCCTTTTCGATAGGCGGTGGCGCGAAGGGTCGAGAAAAGTCGCTTGCGCTCCTCTGCGGGGAAGATGCCGACGAGTTGCCTGAGGGCCTGCTTGATGGCCTCGTGGGGGTCGGCTCCGAGTCTTTCGCCCACGAAGGGGCGGTTGTCGGCCAGGAGGCTCCAGGCCCTGCCTTCCACCTCGAGGCTGAACCGCAGCCCCAGGCCAGCGGCGAAGCCAACCCAGTCGCGAAGCAAGCGTTCGGCGCGCTCGGCATCCTGGGGAAAGGTGCCTTCGATGAGGCCGTCGAGGATGATCGTGCCCTCGGTGTGGGTGGTCATGCCAGCACCCGGGCGCGGAGTTCGGCCAATTGAGCCAGCGGGACCCAATCGGCCATGCCGTCGCTCCAGACGAGGGTCTGGCCGGTGATTTGGCCTGCCTTTGCGAGGTTCCGCATCTGGACGATGGAAACCGGACCCAAGGCCTCGCCACTGTCCTCGTAGTACCACATCTTCGCCGTCGGCGGCGGGGGCGGCGCCGCGGGCAACTGGCGGGGCGGCGCCTCGGTGGGAAGCGCATCGGCCGAGCGGGTGTCTATCCCCAGCGTCTGGTCATGGGTATCGAGGCGGCGGGTGGTGTAGCGGCGAAAAGCCTCGGCCTTGATGCGCTCCTGGCGAACCTGTTCGCGCATGCGCCGGTGTTGCTCGAGGACGTGTCGCCGATAGTCGCTCTCCTTCTTGAGGTTGGGCAGGACGGCGACGATCACCACCCCGATAAGCCCAAGAAAGAACCCCCCGAAGAACCAGCCGACGACGCTGCGGCCTTTCCTGCTGGCTATCACGGCAGCCAGCGTGCCCATTAGGCCCATGATGAGCAGTTGAACGCCCAGCATAGCCGCCCTCCTCACTTAGCCCCGCCAATCTTAGCGCTAGAACGGCGGGTACGCAACAACGAACAAGTTGTGAGCGAAATGGGCTACCATCGCGGGATACAGGCTCCCCGTTCGGGCCTTCGACCAACCCAACAACATCCCTAGCAAAAATATGTACGGCGCGCTGACGACCGAGAAGTGCAACAGGGTGAAAAGCGCGGCCGCGATCACCAGGGCCTTGCGCGGAGAGAGCGCCGTAGCCAGCCAATGCTGGAGGAGCCCCCGGAAGCCCGTCTCCTCCGCCAGGGCCGGCAAGACGCAAAGAAAAAGAACCAGCGCCCCCTCGCTCATCCCCCTATCCCGGAGATAGGTGACGAGCGAAACCTGCTCCCCTCCCGCCAGCCACTGAACCAGCCCGTGATATCCGTAGTTGACGGCCAACAGGGGCGCGACCGCCCCGACCGCTAGCCAACCCGCCAGTTGGTCGAAGCCAGGCCGCCGGAACTGAACCGCCAACGACGGCCAATAGGCGACGGCAAACACGCAGGTCGTGGCCACGACAGCCAGCGACCCGACGATCAGAGCGAGCTCGAAGCCCGCCTCGCCACCGGCCAGCCACACCACGACCCCGCATCCCACTGCCACGGCGAAGTAGGACCAGAAAAGCACCTTCACCTGCGGCGCCTTCCGCGCGAGGCGCTCCCCGTCGGTCAGCTGGAGCGGCCTCACCTGGGGCAGCACGGCTTCGGGTGACTTGTACGGCGTGGCGCATCGGGGACAGAAGTAAAGGCGCGGGTTCAGTTCGGCGCCGCAGTAGAGACACCTCTGCGGCTGGCCGCCGCCCCCGGCGGCCGCCAGCCCACCAGCCGATTCCGTCTCAGTGTCCATCCCTGCCCATCCGGTAACGATCCGCAGCGCTCGCCATTATGCCGGCAGCCGAGAGCATTTCAAGGAAGTCGCCTGCCCCGCGGCTTGCGGCTCTTTTCCCTTCAGTGCCCGAGGCTGACTTCGACGATTCGCGTCTCCTCGGCCGTCAGTTTTCTGGTGGCTGGTTGGAACCCGTCCTTGCTCACAGAAACGGTGTGTGGCGTCCTGCGGATGGTCCCCCCGGGCGTCAAGACCCGAACGGTCAGGAGTGCGACGACCGCGCCAGGCTCGAGGGTGAGGGCTTCGATGAGGCCGCGGTCGGACTTATCCAGCGGCCTGAGAATCGCGAGCGAACCACCCGGCCGCGAGACGAGCATGGCCTCGGTTCCTCTGGCCGGGGTGACCTTGTCGAATACCTTCGCGCCCGCGGGCGATCAGGATGTTTCGCTCGAAGAGCCCGCGCGCGTCGGCGATGGGCCGGGCCTGTGGTTGCCGCCTGGGCTTGAAGGTCGGCAGGCCGACCCAGAGGACTCGCGTCTTCGCCACCTTGCCCGAGCGGATGGCCGCGTGGCCGACGAAGGTGTTGGCGAAGACGTGCAGATCGTCGGCATCCCACGCCGTTCGGTAGCAGGCGCTGCCCGTGTAGCCGTACTCCCAACCGCTGCGGGTGCGATTCTCGGTCTGCCAGTAGATGAGGGCCGAGGTCCTCGAGCGGAGCTCCCACTCCTCGGAGGTTTTGCCCGCGGGCAGTTTTTCCCGCGCGAGGATCGGCGAGGGTTCCGCTCCGCAGGCCAGAGCGCCTGCCCAGAGGATAGCGACCAGTTCGTTTCCACGCTGGTCGGTCGCGGCGATTCAGGCCTCCCGGGCCGCACGGCCAGGGAGGACCCTCCGCAAGAGGCCCGCGCCACAAGCCACCCCCAGGTAAACCGCGCCCGCCAGGATGATTATCGTCGGGCCCGAGGGCAACTCGAGCGTGTAACTCGCCGCCAAGCCCCCACAGGTCAGCACCGCGCAGAGCGCCACCGCCACCGCCATCATCTGCCACAGTGTCCGCGAGAACCGCCCGGCCACCGCCGCGGGCAGCGTCAAGAGCGCTATCACCAGCACCACCCCGACCACCGCCACGAGCAACACGACCGTCAAGGCCGTCAGGCACAACAACAACAGGTAGTAGAACTCCACCCTCATGCCCCGCAGTCGAGCGAACTCCTCGTCGAAACACACCGCCAGGAACTGATTGTAGAAGAGGGAGGCCAGCGCGACGACCAACACGTCCAGCCCAACGACCAGCGCCAGGTCGCTGGCCCGAACCATCAGGATGTCGGCGAAGAGGTAACTCATCAGGTCGGGGGGATAGGTCGGGGCGGCCTGGA
>CAYYCI010000159.1:0-8116 GCA_964470215.1 uncultured Planctomycetota bacterium | reverse complement strand
AGGAGCGAACTGGATTTCCCGCGCAAGGTGGAGTTCCACGACATCACGCTGCGAGATGGCGAGCAACTGTCGGGGCTGTGTTCCCGCAAGAACGATAAATTGCGGATCGCTGAGGCTCTGGCCGAGGCGTGGGTGGACCGCATCGAGGCGGGCATGCCGGTCGCCTCGAGCGAGGACGCGGTGGGCATCAAGGCGATCGTCTCGCGGGCGATCGGCCGCAAGCGGCGCCGCTAGGACCAGCGGCCCGCAAGTTGCTTGACAAGGCCGGCGCCGCTGATTATACTCGCCGGCACATGGAGGTTGGCGTCCAGGGCCCCTAACCACTAGTCAGGAGGCGTAGCTGTGGCTGTGAAACTCTCGATCGGCAGTTGGGCCTACACTTTCGGTCCATATGAGGACAACCCCATTGACTTGCCGACGGTGTGTCAGAAACTCGGCGAACTGAACTTCGACGGGATCGAACTCGGCGGCTTCAGGCCCCACGCACACCCCGACGACTATGCCACACCAGAGAAGCAGGCCGAGCTGAAGAAACTCCTGGCCGACAACGGCCTGGCGGTCTCGGGCATCGCGGCCGACTTCTGGACCGATGCCCTCGTCCCCTGGGAGAAGCCCGAACCCTACAAAGAGACCTTCAAGAAGAACCTGGATTTCTGTGTGGCTCTGGACATACCGAAACTGCGCGTGGACACTGTGGGGTCGCCACCCGGGCCTGAGGGAGCGGCCCGCGAGGACGCGCTCAAGCGGTGCGCCGAGCTGTGGCACGAGTGTGCCGAACTCGCCCAGCCTGCCAACGTCAAGGTCACCTGGGAGTTCGAGCCTGGGTTCGCCTTCAACAAGCCCAGCGAAATCGTCAAGATGGCCAACGCAGTGGACCATCCCAATTTCGGCGTCCTTTACGACACCTGCCACGCCTACATGGTGGCCGTGGTCGGCGCTCGCCAGCCCGAACCGAAAGAAACCCTCCCAGGCGGCCCGGTCGAACTCGCCGAGAAACTCACCGGCAAAATCAACCACATCCACCTGATCGACTCCGATGGCACCCTCCACGACAACGAGACCAGCACCCACCGTCCCTTCGGCGAAGGCCTGCTCGATTTCGACAAGGTCATCCCCGCGATCCTCGAGGCGGGCTACGACGACGAGTGGTGGGTGATTGACCTCTGCTTCTGGCCACGGGCCTGGGAGGTGACCGACGCGGCGAAGCGGTTCCTCCAGCCCTACATCGAGAAGTACGGCAAGTGAGAGGAGAGGACAGATGGCCAAGACGATGAAGGCTCAGGTTTTCTACGAGCCGACCAACATGCGCCTCGAGGAGGTGCCCATCCCGGAGGTAGCCGCCGACGAGGTGCTCGTGAGGGTCAAAGCCTGCGGAATCTGCGGCTCGGACATCGCTTACTACTTCGGCGCAAGTTCCCTCGAGACCCCGACGGGCAAAGGCCCCCTGATCCTCGGCCACGAATACACCGGCGAGGTCGTCGAGGTGGGCGAAATCCCCAAGGCAATGGGACTCTTCAAACCCGGCGACCGCGTGGTCTTCGACCCCGTCCAGTACTGTAACGCCTGCGACGCGTGCTACCGCGGCCAGAGCAACCTGTGCGAGAACAAGACCGTCCTCGGCGTCTCGACCAACGGCGGGTTCGCCGAGTACAGCAAGTCGAAATACACCGGCGTCCACCCTCTGCCCGACAACGTTTCGTTCGAGCACGGCGCGCTCACCGAACCACTGGCCTGCGCGACCTATGCCATCCAGAATCTCGCCGTCGAGCTCGGCGACTTCTGCGTGGTCATCGGGCCGGGGGCCATCGGCTGCATGATGGTCCAACTGGCCAAGAGCAGCGGGGCGGGAACCGTCGCCCTCCTCGGCACCCGCGACTACCGCCTCGAGATTGGCGGCAGCCTCGGCGCGGACATCCTCATCAACACCGCCGACAAGAACTCCGACCACTACGTCGAGGACGTCAAGGCGAAGATCGCCGACCTGACGGGTGGCAAGATGGCCAATCGCGTGGTCGTGGCCACAGGCTCTGTCGAGGCCATGGAACTCGCTCTGGCAATCTCCGGGCGCCGTTCGATCATCGTTTATTTCGGACTGCCGGGGGACGAGGCGGTGGTCCGTGTCCCGGCCCTCGAGCAAATCCTCTGGGACAAGACCATCCGCTTCTCGTGGCTCGCGCCCGGAACGTGGCAGACGGCGCTCCGCGCCTTGGGCTCCGGCCTCGTGAACGTCGAGCCGCTCATCACCGATACCTTCAAACTCGAGGAGCTCGCCGACGCGCTTACCAAGGTCCGGGACCGTGTCGACAACCCGATGAAGCCCGTCGTCATCCCGTAGGAGGCGAGACCTGCCAGGACAGCGTGCAGGCGCTCACCCGAACGCAGAGGAGACGCCATGAAGTTCGGACTGAACACCCTCCTCTACTCCGCGCAGTTCACCGTCAACGACCTGCCGCTGGTGGACAAGGTCGCGGCGCTGGGCTACGACGGCGTCGAAATCCCGTTCATTGAGCTCGATAGCCTCGACCCCGCGGCCACGCGACGCGGTCTCGAGGCAGCCGGCATGGGAGCCACCGCCTGCGCCGTCCTCGTCCCGGGCACTAGCCTCATAAGCGACGATGCGGCCGAGCGCGCGGCAGGGGTCGAGCGCCTGCGGCGCTGCGTGGCCCTCGCCGCCGAGATGGGCGCTGAAGCGGTCGTCGGGCCCCTCTACGCCCCGGTGGGCCAACTGGCCGGAAGAGGCAGGACCGAGGAAGAGTGGAAGCGCGCGGTCGAGGGCCTGCGGGCCGCCGCCGAGGCCGCCGGCGAGGCCGGAATCTTCCTGGCCATCGAGCCCCTGAACCGCTTCGAGACCTACTTCCTCAACACCGCCGCCGACGCCCTCCGCCTCGTCGAAGAGGTCGGCCATCCTGCACTCAAGGTCCAGGTGGACACCTTCCACGCCCACATCGAGGAGGACGACACCGCGGCGGCCATTCGCACGCTGGGCGACCGCCTCGGCCACTTCCACGCCTCGGAGAGCAATCGCGGCACCCCCGGCACCGGCCAGGTCCACTGGGAGACGGCCCTCGGCGCCCTCCGCGAGACCGGCTACCAGGGCTGGGTCACGATCGAGAGTTTCGCCACGGGCATAGTGGACCTCTGCCGGGCCGCCTGCATCTGGCGCCCGATCTACGAGTCGGCCGACCAACTGGCCCGCCAGGGGCTGGCCTTCCTGCGCGAGCACCTCGCCCAGGCTTGAAAGGAGGAACGCGCCATGGCCGATGCAGTGTGGTACGTCGGGAAAGAGGGCCAACAAAAAGGCCCGTTCACCGATGAGGACGTCCGCGGCATGATCTCCCGCGGCGAACTGGCCGCAGCCGACCTCGTCTGGAAGGAAGGCATGGCCGAGTGGCAGCCCCTGAGCCAGGTCGAGGACTTCGCCGAGATTCTCGCCACGGCACCGCCCCCGCAGCCCGAGAAGCCGGCCGTGGCATTGCCGCCATGTTGCGCGAAATGGTGGGAGACGTTCCGCGGGATCGTCACGTCGCCCGACACCGGCCTGGAGACCGCCTCCGAGGAGAAACCCCCGTACTTCGCCCTCACCTGGATCGCCGCCACGATCGTCGTCCTGGCGCTCGTCGCGCTCCAGTTGAGCGTCAAGGCCAAGGCGGGCCTCGGCGTCGGGCCGAGCCCGGGGCTCGTCTTCCTCAAGGCGCTGGTCCAGGGCATCGTCATCTATGGCATCTCGTTCGGGGCCCTGATGCTCATCCTCGTGCCGATCCTCAAGAGCCAGGCGGGCTGGGTCGAAGCCGTCGCCATACTTGGCCTCGCCTCCATCCCGCTCGCCGTTCTCGGCTTGGTGGCTTTCCTTCTCGGATGGATTCACCTCTACTTCTACGCCCTGTTCGTTCCCGCGATCGTCGCCCAGGCCCTCTTCTTCTACCACGTGTTGCTCCACACGACCAAGGTCAGCCGGAGGGCGGCGCTCTACGCCATTCCCGCGATCTACCTGGGCGTCTTCATCATCTACGGCTTGCTCACTCTGGCCATGAGCGGCTGAGACCGCGCGACCGCTCCCAAGTCCCACGCTCGCCGAAAGGAGAGGTGTCATGGTGCGGTCCGCGTTCGCCCTGGCGTTGTCCGTGGTCCTTTTTGGCCTGGCGCTGGCAGGCGAGGGCGACCGGTGGTCGCCCGAGCCCCCGGCCGTCGCCCGACAACTCCGCGAGATGGGGGAGGAGGCGGCGCGAGGCGGACTCGGCCCCGCCGAACGCGAACTCCTGCGTTTCTACCAGAGCCGCCGCCTCGCCAGGGTTCCGATGAACGCCCTCGAGTCGGCCCGCTACTCGATAGCGGAACTCCTCCTTCGCCGTGGCGAGCCGAAGAGCGCAATCGCCGAACTCGACAAAGTCCTCGCCTCCACCGACGACCCGCTCCTGCGCGATATTACCAACATCAACACCGCCAGAATCTACCGCGAATGGCTCTACGACCACGAGGCGGCCTTGGCCCACCTGCGCAAGGTCACCGGCCCCCTCGCGCCCCACGCGCGACGCGCGATGGTGGACTTCGCGGCGAACAAGCCCGACCCGCAGGCGGCAGCAGCACTGTTGCGGGAGCATGCGGCCCAGGCGCGCGGACGCGGCGAGAAACTCGCGCTCCTCCATCGCCTCGCTGCCCTGTACGTGCGCGCCAACATGCCCCAGAAGGCCCTCGATACCTATCGCAAGATCGTCGAGGAGTTCCCACCTGAAGCCATCGCCGAAATCTGCCAGCAAGCGCGCGAACGGGTCACCGCTGTCTTCGACCAAATGATGGCCCTCCACCGCGCTGGGCGCGAGGAGGAAGCCGAAGCCCTCGAGGAACGCCTCGACCAGATGGGCGAGGGGCTCGGGCAGGCCGGCCGCTGGGACGAACTGCGGGCACACCGCGAGGCCGTCCGGGCCGGCTTCCAACGGCTCCGCCAGTTCTTTGAACGCCTCGAGCGCGAGGAAGAAAGGGAGGAACAACCCCGCCGCCAAGGCGAACTCTGAGCACAACCACGCCCACGGCGAGTGTGGAGCACCTTGCACCGCCCAGCATTGTGTTCGCCGGCACGCTCTGCCGCCAGGGCCCCTCCGGGCCTTTTTGTGGGACACCCCACACCCTCGCCCCGAACTCCCGCGTGGCAGTGCCGGCCACTCGTAGAGGCGCGCGGAAGCCAATGGGAACTCCTGCCACACCCACAGCGTCTAAGGACTTGAACCGCGTTGCAGCCCTTTCCGGCCACCAACAGTCCCCACACAGGAGGTGCGGTCATGACACACGCACCGACCCTCGACTGGCTCCAGAGCGACCTGAAGACCGTGGACGAGATGCTCGACAGGCTGGCGGGTTCTCACGGGGACTTCCGGTCCAGGTCGGAACTCCTGGGGGGGATCGTCGCTGCGAAGGACAAACTCAACGAACTGCGCCAAAAGGTCGGGGCATTCGACCCCGTGGTCCGCTGAGCCGTCAGAGGCCGCGGCGCCCAGGTGGAGGGTCCCGGTCCCCTCTTCCGGCTCGCGTGGAGACGCGGTCCATGTGGCGGCCGCGACCGTGGCGGGTGCCGACTTGATCGTCAGTTGGAACTTCAGGCACATCGTGCGACTGGACAGAATCCGAATGTTCAACGGCGTTAACGCACTGAAGGGCTACCGTGCGCTCGACATTCGCAGTCCTATGGAGGTCTGCTATGGCCCGGAAGACCAAGACGTTTGATTGCGTGGCCATGAAGCGAAGCGCTCAGGAGAAGTTGCTGGCGGAGTACGAAGCGCGGAAGGACGAGTTCGGCTCTTACTGTCGGTTCATCGAGGCCAAGGCACGCGCGAGCGAGTTCTGGGGTCGGTTCAGGCAGACCGGACGCAACCCCCGCGCCCATTGACGCCCTCACCCCGGCGGCCTCTGTCCGAGATGTGGACGCGCGAGGCTGCATCGTGGGCGGAGCTTGAGAACGGGGGGCAGGGCTACGTTGCCGAGGAGCGCCCAGGGGGACGGGCGGCCCTCTTCTGTTTCTCGATGAAGGCATTCCAGAGGTCGCGGCGGATGTAGATGGCCATGTGGACGGTTGGCCGCAGCCCCCGGCATTCCACGAAGTAGTCGCCTTTCAACTTCGCTTTGAACTGGTCATCCAGGCGTTCGGCCACGATGAACATGGCCGGCTGCCCTTCCTCCGGGTCCTCCGGCGTGGTCAGCCAGAAACCCACGTTGGGGAAACGCCGCAGGTACCATGGCAGGGGCCAGTAGTCGGCTTCGGGGGCGATTATCTTGATGACCATGTTGCGGCCGGCGGGGTGGACTGCTGCTATCTGCTCGGCCCGCCTGGCGATGTTGAGCGCGTCGGAGGATGTGTGGGCATAGACGTAGGGGTTGGCCCTGTGGGCGCTGAAGCGGAAGGCGGCCCGGTGGGCCTGAACCCCCAGATGGAATATCCCGACCCCGAGCGCCAGACACGCTGCACCCTTCAGAAGATGCGTCGGCACCAGTCTCACGACCACCGCCGCTCCGATCCCCGCCAACAGGATCATCCCGTGGAGGAAACTTAGCAGGCACCACGGTGTCTTGTAGGGAATGATGGCGTAGAGCGCTGTGAGAAACAACGTGTAGAAAGCCACGAACCGCGCCAGCGGGGTGCTGGCTTCGGGGACGCTCTTGCGCCACATCGCCGCCACGAATCCCACCACCGCGAGCCCGATGATCAGGGCCTCGCTCCACAGCGGGCCACGAGCCACCTGGGTGGCGAGCAACAGTTTCAGGTAGTAGTTCCACGGGTGAGCGTGTAGCCCCGCGCCGCCCGAGCGACGGAAGTAGTTGGCGTAGGTGAGGACCGAGTCGAGCGGTCCACGCCAGTTGGTGAAAAACGACGAGAAGAGGACAAACGAGACCACTGCCGCGCTAGCGAGAGCAAGCGCGAGGTCTCGCCCTCGGACGACTGCTCGGACGCTTATCGGATAGCCCCACCACTTGCGCCAGGTGAGTTTGCCGAGTATGGCGAGGCCCATGGCCGTGTAGGCGAGCACGCAGGTCTCCTTCGTGGCGTGCATCAGCCCGAGGGCCGCGCCGGTGGCTATGGCCCAGCCGACCCGCCGCGTCCAGGCATACCGCCACCCGCAAGCGATCGCCGCGAAGGTGAAGAAGACCAGGAGCATCTCGTGGATGTAGTAGCGGCTGTAGTAGACCATGGCGGGTGAGACGGCCGTGAGGATGCCGGCGACCACGGCGGCGGGCCGTCCCAGGCCGTCGCCCACCAGCAGGACCAGCAAGACCAAGCCCACCCCGAAAGCCACGGGCACGAGGCGGTAGTGGACCTCGGTGGAGTCGGCGAAGGACGACGCGCCGCCCAGGTAGAGGAAAGGCAGGGTGGCGTAGTGGAGGGTGGGGCCGTGGTATTCCGTGGGGTCGTAGCGATAGAAACCGCTATCGAAAAGGAGGCCGGTCTTGAATGCCTCGACGGCCTCGTCGCCGTGCATCGGCCTGGAAGAAAGCCGTGGCAGTCGGAATGCCAGTGCTCCGACTGCCACGGCGGCGATGCAGGCGATGAAAAAGGCTCGGCGGCTCATTCTGCCGGCTTGCCGTAGACCTCGACCTCGACGTAGTGGTTCATGTCGTTCGCGGTGCTGCCCTTGCTGTAGAGGCGGACGTAGCGGGCGACCTCGCCCTTGACCGGAATGAGCCGGCCCTCGTAGGTCTCGAGATACTCCTTGTCCTTCCCGATCCCGAGGCCAGAGGAGTTGTCGTAGTCGTTGTTATAGACCGTGCGGACGTTCGTGATGAAGTCGGGGTCGTCGGCGAGTTGAACGACTACGTCGTGGTAGATTCTGGCCTCTCCGTGGAAGTGCCAGACGACGAGCGCGTAAATCTTGTACTTGCCCTCGAGGTCAATCTGAAGCCATTGACGCCCCGGGGCTAGTTCGACGTAGCTGCCGTCGCTCCCCCGCTTGTCGCCGTCGGTGGCCATCTCGAGGTCGCCGATGATCGGGGCGTCGTCGCTGCTGGTCACTGGCTTGTCCCTGGCGACGTTTTTCACCCCTTCGGGAGCCAGGAAAGGTGGTCGCGGCTTGCCGGAGGGCTTCTCGATGTGTTCGGTGAACTTGATGTGCTTGGGCGTGCCGCGGAACATCGG
>CAYYCI010000158.1:0-8160 GCA_964470215.1 uncultured Planctomycetota bacterium | reverse complement strand
GATCATCCGGGAAGCGTTCGGTAGAGCCCTCGAGAAAGCCAAGGAGCGGAGATGAAACCGGCATCCCTGTTGTGTCATTGCCAGACACTGTTACTCATTCTCCTGGTCGCGGGACACCAGGTTGACGCAGCAAGCGCAGCCTCGAGTTGGCTCGGCAAGTACGACGTCGTGTGGGACTCGCCGAGCAGGAACTACCTGGGCTCGATGCCATTGGGCAACGGCGACATCGCGCTGAACGCCTGGGTCGAGAAAACCGGCGACCTGCTCTTCCTCATCGCCAAGACCGATGCCTGGGACGACAACGCCCGCCTGGTCAAGGTCGGCAAGGTCCGAATCCACCTGGAGCCGAATCCCTTCGCCGAAGGCCAACCGTTCCGCCAGCGCTTGAACCTCTCCACCGCGACCATCGAGGTCCAGGCCGGCCGCGGGCCACTCCAGACCAGCCTGCACCTCTGGGTGGACGCGAACAACCCCGCCGCCTACGTGACAATCGCGAGCGGCCAGCCGCTGGTGGCTACCGCGTCCGTCGAGTTGTGGCGGACGAAACGCTTCGAGTACAAGGAGGTCCAGGTCAGCGACATCATGGCCCGCGCCCCGGCTTCCATGCGGCGGCCGACGATCGTCGAGCCGGATACCGTGCTCACCGACCAGCGCGGGCGGATCGGGTGGTATCACCACAACGTGAAATCGTTCGGGCCGAAGCTCCTCGCCAGACTCCAGGGCCTCGAGGGCTTCGAGCAACGGGACCCGCTGCTCCACCGCACCTTCGGCGCAATCGTCACGGCAACCGGCGGCAAGCGGCTCGACGACCTCCACCTGCGCTCGCCCGCCTCGCGCGAGCATCGTTTCAGCATCTTCGTCCTCACTCGCCACCCCGCGTCGCCAAAGGAATGGCTGGCGGAGATGGACAAGTTGATCGCTCGGGTCGAGGCGCAGGACTTCGCCGCCCGCCGCCAGGCCCACGAGCGGTGGTGGGCGGAGTTCTGGGGCCGAAGTTGGATTCGAGCCGCGACGCCCGGGGCAGGCCGGGACGACGCCAGCTACGTCAGCTGGATGTACCATCTCCAGCGCTTCATCAACGCCTGCGCCGGGCGCGGGCGCTATCCCATCAAGTTCAATGGCTCGCTCTTGACCGTGCCCCGGGCCGACGGCAAGGGCGACCCCGACTTCCGCCGCTGGGGACCGGGCTACTGGTGGCAAAACACCCGCCTGCCCTACTACACGATGCCGGCCGCAGGGGACTTCGACCTGATGCACCCGCTCTTCAGAATGTATGCCGAGGAGCTTCTCCCGCTCTGTCGGTACCGCACCCGCCGCTACTGTGGCCACGCCGGCGCGTTCTATCCCGAATGCATCTATTTCTGGGGGCCGATCTTCGCTGCGACCTACGGCTGGACACCCTTCGAGAAGCGGCGCGACAAACTCCAGGCCAGCCGCTGGCACAAGTGGGAGTGGGTCGGAGGACTCGAACTGTGCTGGCTCTCGCTCGAATACTACGACCACACCCTCGACCGCGCCTTCCTGGCGAAGACCGCGCTGCCCCTCGTCCGCGAAATCCTCACCTTCTTCGACCAACACTACCCGACCGGCCCCGACGGCAAACTCGTCATGCACCCGGCCCAGGCGTGTGAGACGTGGTGGGAGTGCACGAACCCGATGCCGGAGATCGCCGGGTGCCGGGCCGTGGCCGAGCGAGTGCTCGCCCTGCCTGCCGAACTAGTCCCCGGCCCCGAGCGAAACCTATGCCAGGAACTCCTGGCCAAACTGCCGCCGCTGCCGCTCCGCGAGGCCGGTGGCAAGAAGGCCCTCGCCCCGGCCGAGAAGTTCGCAGCGAAACACAACATAGAAAACCCCGAACTCTATGCCGTTTTTCCCTTCCGCCTCATCGCTGTCGGGCGCCCGAACATCCAGTGGGGCCTGACGGCCCTCGAGCACCGCTGGAACCGCGGCCATAGCGGTTGGCGCCAGGACGACATCTTCATGGCCTACCTGGGCCTCGCCGACCAGGCGCGCAGGGGAGTCGTCGCCCGCGCGCGCCGCCACGACCCACACCAGCGCTTCCCCGCCTTCTGGGGGCCAAACTACGACTGGACGCCCGACCAGGACCACGGCAGTGTGCTCCTGACCGCCTTCCAGTCCATGCTCATCCAACACGACGGCCGTCGCATCTTCCTCTTCCCCGCGTGGCCGAAGGACTGGGACGTGGACTTCAAGGTCCACGCCCCGTACCAAACTGTCATCGCCGGCAGCCTGCGTGGGGGGAAATTGCGCGAACTAGCCGTCACGCCCGAATCCCGAAAGCGCGACCTCGTCATAATGAAACCACAGTGAGAATCGAGCTGGGAGGCCGAAAGATGAACCGCAGGGAATTCCTCGCCACGCTCGCAACAGGAGCCGCCATGGCAGCCGCCGGCCGTGCCGGGGACGAGGCCCCATCGCTCCCAAGGCCGCTCCCCCGCCAACTCGCCTGGCAGGATGCCGAGGTCGGGGCACTCTTCCACTTCGACATGCCTCTCTTCGGCCCGCGACCGTGGAACCCGCGCGACGCCATCCACAAGGTCTTCGACCCGAAACTCTACAATCCGACGAAACTCGACACCGACCAATGGCTTCAGGTGGCCAGCGACATGGGCGCCCGCTACGCCATCCTCACCGCCACCCACTTCAACGGCTTCCTACAGTGGCAGAGCGACATCTATCCCTACGGAGTGAAGCAGGCGGCCTGGCGCGGAGGCAAGGGCGACCTGGTGGCCGACTTCGTGGCCTCGTGCCACCGCTACAAGATCAAGCCGGCCATCTATCTCAGTTGCTTCCGAAACGCCTGGTGGAAGGTGGACCGCTACCGCGTCAACTACGGCAAGGGCGGCCCCGAACAAAAACGCTTCGCGCGGACTTGCGAGCGAATGGTCGAGGAACTCTGTTCCCGCTTCGGCCCGCTCTTCCAGATCTGGTTCGACGCGGGGCTCATCTCGCCCGAGGAAGGCGGGCCGGACGTCCTGCCCATCGTGGACCGTCTCCAGCCCAACATGGTCTTCTACCACAGTCCCCAGCGTCGCGAACACCGCTGGATCGGCAACGAGGCGGGCTATGCCGGCTACCCCTGCTGGGCCACCATGCCCGACCTCGAAACCGCCGAAAAGGCCCACAAAGGCCGGGTCCAATACTCCAGGAAACTTCTTCTCCACGGCGACCCCGACGGCACGCTCTGGTCCCCCGCAATGGTGGACACCGTCCTGCGGAACCACCACTGGGTCTGGAAGCCGAACACCGAGCGAAGCATCAACCCGCTGGCGAAACTGGTCAAGTTCTACTACCAATCGGTCGGGCGGAATTGCAATCTGGTGCTCGGCCTGACGCCCGACCCGACCGGGCTGGTGCCGGAGCCCGATGCGAAGCGGTGCGCGGAGTTCGGGCGGGAAATCCGCCGCCGATTCTCCAAGCCCGTCGCCGAGACAAGAGGCGAAGGCGAGGAAATCACCCTTCGGCTCCCCAAGCCCGCCGCCACAGACCACGTGGTCATCATGGAGCGGATCGCCGAGGGCGAGCGGGTCCGCGCCTACGAGGTCGAGGGGCTTGTGCCCGGCGGTCGCTGGGAGAAACTCTGCGACGGAATCTCCATCGGCCACAAGCGAATCCAAGCCATCGAGCGCCGCGAGGTGGCCGCGGTCAGGCTCAAGATCACCCGCTCGGTCGCCAGGCCCCTCATCCGCTCCCTCGCAGTCTTCGACACGGCATGAACCACCTGCGCCCCGTCGTCCTGCTCTTGCTCGCCGGCTGCTCGCGGCTCCAGGCGCCGCTGCGGGTAGGGCCGCGCGGGGTGCTCCTGCGCGACGGCAAGCCTTTCCACGCCATCGGGGTCAACTACTTCGGCTGCTTCGCCCGGACGCTGCGCGATCCTGCCGACAGATCGTACGAGCAGGGCTTCGCCGAACTGGCCAGGCGCGGCATCCCCTTCTGTCGCTTCATGGCCTGCGGCTTCTGGCCGAAGGACTGGGAGCTCTACCTGCGCGACCGCGAGCGCTACTTCGCGCTCCTCGACGGGGTGGTCCGCGCGGCCGAGCGCCACGGCATCGGCCTCATCCCATCGCTCTTCTGGCACAGCGCCACCGTGCCCGACATCGTCGGCGAACCCCGAAACCAATGGGGCAACCCCCGGAGCAAGACCCACGCCTTCATGCGGCGCTACGTCCGCGAGGTCGTCACCCGCTACCGCGGCAGCCCGGCCATCTGGGGCTGGGAGTTCGGCAACGAGTACAACCTGGCCGCCGACCTTCCGAACGCCGCGCGGCACCGCCCGAAGGTCGTCCCTCGACTCGGCACGCCGACGCGGCGCTCCGCGGCCGACGACCTCAGCCACCGCGACATCGAGGTGGCGTTTGCCGAATTTGCGCGCGAGGTTCGCCGCTACGACCCCATCAGGCCGCTCTTCACGGGCAACAGCGCGCCGCGTCCCTCCGCCTGGCACCAGTGGAAGGAGAAGACCTGGGCGCAGGACGCCGAGAGCCAGTTCGCCGAGCGCCTTCTCCGCGACAACCCCGACCCCGTGGACACCATCACGGTCCACATCTACTGGGACCGCCAGCGGCGCTTCGGGCGCGAGGTCGGGGTCGAAGAGTTCCTCCGCCTGGCGAACGAGATCGCCCGAAGGGCCGGCAAGGTGCTCTTCGTGGGGGAGTTCGGGGCATGCGAGCCGGGAGCGAACGGCGAGGCAATCGCCAGGAAGCGCTTCGCTCGGATTCTCGAGGCCATCAGGAGGACAGGCGTGCCACTGGCCGCACTCTGGGTGTTCGACTACCGCGGCCAGTCAGCCACCTGGAACGTCACCCCGACCAACCCCCGCTCCTATCAACTCGAAGCCATCGCCACCAAAAGGCCCTGATCCAACCGCCGGCCGAGCCGTGCTCGTCCGTGCCGGTCCGTGTGTGTCCGTGTCCGTGCGTGTTCACCGCATCAGGAAGGCTGGGGCGCTGATGTCTATGACCACCAGGCGGCCGACCTGTGGGGCCTTCAATCCCAACTTCGGGCAGGCCATGGTGGCCGTCACGTCCGCCGGAAGGACGACGCCGAGGACCTGGCCGGTGTCAGCATCGAGGCCGGAGGGAATGTCAATCGCCAGGACCGGCAGTCGGCTCTCGGCGAGGATGCGGATGAGTGTGGCCTGTGGCTCGCGCGGGGGAGTGCTGAGCCCTATGCCGAAAATGGCGTCCACGATGAGGCCACCGCGAGGCAGGCGGTCCCTCATGCCCTCGACGGCTTCGCGAGTGGTGAGTTCCTCGATGGGGAGGCCCATGCGCTCGCAGATGGTGAGGTTGATGCCCGCCTCGCGTGTGCGGTCGGCCCGCGAGCGGTCGAACGTGAGGAAGACCTGGACCTCGAAGCCCGCGTTGGCTAGATGGCGCGCCACCACCAGGCCATCGCCACCATTGTTGCCGGACCCGCAGAATATGAGGACCGGCCCGCTGAGATTCCGATCCTGGTAGAGTTTCTTGGCTTCTTCGGCTGCGCCGCGGCCGGCATTCTCCATGAGGATGAGGGCCGGGATGCCGAATTCCTCGATGGTCCGGCGGTCGATGCGGCGCATTTCGTCTCGGCTGACCCACTTCATGGCTGTCTCTCCGCGCGGAGTTCTTCGATTCGCAGGTCGTCGCGGGTGAAGATGGGGGTGAAGCGATAGCCGCGCCCTTCGATGGCCTCGCGGGCGCCCTGACGGCGGTCCACGATGCCGATGACCCTGACGACTTTGGCCCCTGCCTCTTCGATGTGGCCGATGGCCTCGAGGACCGAGCCACCGCTCGTCAGAACGTCCTCGACGACGACCGCGCGGTCGCCTGGCGCCAGGTGGCCTTCGATCATTTTCTGGAGGCCGTGTTTCTTGGCTTCCTTGCGGACGATGAAACCCGGGAGTGGGCGATTGCGGCAGTGGCTGGCGTAGCAGACGGCGCCGACTATGGGGTCGGCGCCCAGGGTCGGTCCGCCGATGGCGTCCACCGCCTGGTCCTCGAGCATGTCGAGGATGACCTCGCCGACGAGGAACGCTCCCTCGGGATGGGTCGTGACGCGGCGGCAGTCAATGTAGTAGTCGCTCTGGCCTGCCTTCGAGAGTTGGACCTGGCCGAATCGGACGGCCTGGCGGCGGATGAGTTCGAGAAGGCGAGAGCGGTATTCGGGATTGACCGGCATCGAGCACTCCTAGTATGGGAAGGTCTCGTCGAGGGCGGCGTCGGAGAGTTCCTTGAGAAACCGCGCCACGCGCTCGACCACGATCTGGATGTAGCGTTTGCCCTTCTCGGCGGTGGCCTTTCGCGGGTCGCCGACCCCCGCGTTGGTGGTCAGGAGGTGCCAGGGCCTGGTGATCTGGACCCAACCCTTCTCGATGGCCTCGAGGCGCGAGGGGCGGGTGGCGCCGGGGTCGGCATCGGGCAGGTGGATGAGGTCGCCGAAGAGGGCGAGGCCGACGCTCGTCTCCATCTCGTCGGCGTGGTCGCCGACGCTCTCGAAAATCTCGCCCAGTTTGTCCGCTCCCACCTTCCACCAGTCAATCAGACACACGAAGACGGACGTCTTCCCATAGAGTTCGCGCAACAGGGGCTTGAAGGAGTTGCCGCCGTGGGAGTTGAAGATGACGAGCTTGCGGATGCCGTGGGCCTCGAGGGAGCGGACTATCTCGGTGACCATCGCGTCGAGGACTGGCTGGCCGACGTGGATGGCCAGTGGGAAGCCGAGTTGATTGGAGTCCACGCCATAGGGGATGGTCGGCAGGAGGACGACCTTGGCGCCCAGGCGGTGTGCGGCCTGGCAGCACCGGTCGGCCACCATCTCGGCGTGGAAGGCGTCGGAGCCATAGGGGATGTGGAGGTTGTGGGGCTCGGTGGCGCCCACGGGAAGGACGGCGACCTGGAAGTCCCGCTCTCGGACCATCTTGAGGGTCAATTCATCGAGTCGCCATTCTCTCACGAGCGGCTTCCTTTCAACATTAGGCCGATGGACAATGTACCCTGCCAGTGCCGGATTGCAAGGTCAACTCGCGACTGACGCGTTCGGTCGTGGGTGTCGCTCCCGCGGCTTGCATTTGGTTTGGCGCCGGATATAGTGCTCGGCGTGTCGTTGAAACTCGCTCCCGATTGTGAAAGGAATGCCCGATGAGCAACTGTTCGCTTCTCGCCGTGGGCCTGGCCGCAGCCATCGTCGCCCTGACCACCCAGCCGAGCGAGGGCGCCGCCAACAGAAGAGCCAAAGGGCCGTTCGCACCAGTCGAGGACAGGCCCGGCCTCCCGCGCGTCCTCCTCATCGGCGACTCGATCTCCATCGGCTACACTCTCCCCGTTCGCAAACTCCTCGCCGGCAAGGCGAATGTCCATCGCGCTCCGACCAACTGCGGCCCCACCACACGCGGCCTCCAACTCCTCGACAAGTGGCTTGGCGACGGCAAGTGGGACGTCATCCACTTCAACTGGGGACTCCACGACCTGAAGTACATGGACGACCGAGGCCGCCTCGTCGCCGTCGAGAAAGGCCACCAGCAGGTGCCCATCGAGCAATACGCCAGGAACCTCGAGGAACTCGTCAAGCGCCTGAAGAAGACCGGCGCCAAACTCATCTGGGCCTCCACAACCCCCGTGCCCGAAGGCGCCACCGGCCGCGTCAAGGGCGACGAGGTCCGCTACAACGCCGTCGCAAAGAAGATAATGGAGAAATACGGCGTGGCCATAGACGACCTCTACTGTGTGGCCATCTCCCGCCTGAGCGAAATCCAGCGCCCGCGCAACGTCCATTTCACCCGCGAAGGCTCCGAGTTCCTCGCCCGCCACGTCGCCGCGAGCATCCTCAAGGCCCTCGGAGAAAACCCCAAGGACAACTGACCGATCGAGGGGATACCATGCCACAAGGACGACCGAACATCGTCTTCATCATGGCCGACGACCATGGCGCGCAGGCCATGAGCTGCTATGGTAGCAGGATCAACCGGACGCCGAACCTGGACCGCATCGCCGACGAGGGAATGCGGCTGGATAACTGCTTCTGCGCCAACTCGATCTGCGCGCCCAGCCGGGCCACCATCCTCACAGGACAGCACAGCCACATCAACGGCGTCCTGACCCTAGGCGACAGGATAGACAACCGGAGATCGAATTTCGCCACGCTGCTGCAAGGGGTTGGCTA
>CAYYCI010000157.1:5353-8170 GCA_964470215.1 uncultured Planctomycetota bacterium | reverse complement strand
ACACAGGCCAAAAAAGATTTGACATCCAGTGGTCGGGGGTGGTACCCTATTAGCGCGCCGCTGGGGGGGCCGACGTCTCGGCCTTCGGGGCAGGTAGTCGGCAGGCGGCTCAGCCACTGAGAGGATCAGTCCTGAGCGTCGCCGCAGTTGGTTGTTAGGCGTCGCCCGCAGGCGGGTTCCTGCGAGCGATCGCCTGCGGTGTGCGCCCGCGCGAGAGTTTGAGGGCCCGGCTACGACAAGGCTACCTGCCCCCTCCCCAGGTGCGCCTTGCTGAGAGCAAAGCCGGGCCCTCTCCATGTCCGGCCCGCGCCGCGTTCCTCTCCCGTGCCCTGTGTCTTTGAGTATTTCCCTCGCGGTGGGTCCCTGGCGCTGAGGGGTGGTCAGCCTCCCCGAACCGCCTTGAGCAGGTTGACCATCTCGATGGCGGCGATTGCGGCGTCGTAGCCGCGGTTGCCGGCCTTGGTGCCGGCGCGCTCGACCGCCTGTTCGATAGTGTCGGTGGTGAGGACCCCGTAGATGACGGGTTTTCCGGTCAGTAGTGCGACCTGGGCGATGCCCTTGCTGGACTCGGCGGCGACGAACTCGAAGTGTGGGGTTGCGCCGCGGATGATGGCTCCGAGGCAAATGACGGCGTCGTAGTTCCCCGATTCGGCCATGGCCTTTGCCACGAGCGGAATCTCGCGGGCGCCCGGGACTCGCGCCACCGTGATGTCGCCGTCGTTGGCGCCGGAGCGGTTCAGGGCATCGAGCGCCCCGGCGAGGAGACGCTCGGTGATGAAGTTGTTGAAGCGGCTGACGACGATACCGAACTTCAGGCCCCTGGCCGAGAGGTCGCCTTCGAGGGTTCGGGGCATGGGATTCCTCCTTCAATCCATGGTCGGCAATTCGCCGACCTCGCTTATATCGCGCTTGGGGATTTCTTTCCAGGCGAACTGGCTGTCGGGCGGGCCGCCCTCCCCCTCGAACATGAACCGCCACTTCCTCTTGAAGCGCATCCCGTTCTTGATCGTCACGTAGGTGTAGTTGATCGAAGGAGTGTCGCCCGAGGTGACGTTCTCGAAGTGGTACATCTCGACCGAAGGCAAGTAGAGGACGCGATAGCCCGCGTGGCGCGCGCGGTAGCAGTAATCAATGTCCTCGAACTGGAGTGGGTTGAAGCCCTCGTCGAGGGGGCCGAGGTGTTCGTAGAGGGCGCGCGGCATCATCCAGCAGGCGCTGATCAGACACTGGACCTCGCGTGGGGTGTTGAACTCTGGGGTCTCGCGCGGCTCGCCGCGCCCGAGGAAGTGCACCCAGCCTGTCGGGGTGACGGCGCCGCCGGCGAACTGGATCAGGTATGGCGGAAAGGGATAGACCAATTTCGGCCCGACGATCCCGAGGCCCTTGTCGGCCTCGAGCGCGCCCATCAGGCGCTCGAGCCACGAGCGCGTGCGGACGACCACGTCGTTGTCGAGGAAGACGACGTAGTCGCCTTCGGCCTCCTCGAGTGCTCGGTTGCGCCCGGTGACGGCCCCCACGTTTTCCTCGAGGCGCATCGGGCGGAAGGCCACTCCCGCGGCGCGGGCATCCTTGCCGAAGGTGGCGAAGAGCGCGGGGGTAGCGTCGGTCGAGCCATTGTCCACCGCCACTATCTCGAGGTTGCGATATGTGGACTTCAACAGGCCGTGGAGGCAATATCGGGTGTGCTGGGCTTTGTTGTGGGCAAGGACGATGATCGAGACGAGAGGGTCGCTGGCCTTTTGGGCCACGTCGCAGGCTCCCGCGCTGGGGTCAGGACGAGCGCTTTCGGATTCTGGGCTTGACGCCAATCTTGAGCAAAGCGCGACGCCAGTCGTCGGCCTCGGCGCTCGGGGCGTTGCGGCAAACCACCACGACCGTCCGCTCGCAACGCTCGCGCGCCTCCTCGTAACTCATGCCCTCGCGCTTGACGAGCAACTCCACGAGGTCGTCTATCTTGTCGGACCGCACCTTCGCCACCGAAACGTCGTAGCGCGGGCCGCTCGGTTCGGGAGGTGCCTTCTGGGCCTGGGGCGGCTCGGCGGGCTCTGTCTGCTCGAGCGCGATTGGCTCCTCCTGGTCCTCCGCGGCTGCCGCCCGCGGTTCCGCGAAGCCCTTGTCCACCGGTTCGGCCTCGACGATTGCTTCGGCCTCGGGCACTTCCTCGGCCGCCTCGGCCACCGGCACCGCTTCCGCCACCTCTGCCTCCGCAGGCTCCGCGGGCAATGGCTCCGCTGCGGGAGCCGGTTCGGCGGCGGGTTCTTGCGCAGTCGTTTGCGGCGGCTCCGCGACGGGTTGTGGCTCGGGGGCTGGTGTCGGCGCCGCCGCGCGCGGCGGCGCCTCAACCACTGGGCGCGGGGTCCAGCGCTCGACGACGAAGCGCTCCCCACAGGTCGGACAAACGAAGACGTTGGCCGGGCGACGGACCGCCGGGGGCAGGGCTTGCCAGCGAATCTGCTTGAGGCGCCCGACCGGCTCGGCGGTCAAGCGCAACCTCGCGCCGAGTTTGGCCAGGCGGAGGACGTGGGTGCGCAGGTTGGCGGCCTGTTGCTGGTTCATGCCCGCGATGAGGACGATTGGCGCGTTGCGAACCGCCTCGCCAGCGGTCCGCCGGTCCACGAAGAGGACCTCCGCGAGTTCAGCCACGATCTCGTCGTGGCGCGCAGGGTCCACGGCATCGAGCACAAGTTTGAAATCGGCCCCGGGCGCCCCGTTTTCCATGGTGCCTCTCTCTTGCGCCACCGTTCAGCGGTCCGAACTCCTCCGTGGCGGCAATGCTAGCAGAAACCCCATGACCTGTCAAGAAATGCGAAAGCGGGC
>CAYYCI010000157.1:0-5253 GCA_964470215.1 uncultured Planctomycetota bacterium | reverse complement strand
GCCAAACGGCGGGGCGACCAGGAGGATCACCTCGAGTGGCTGCGAACCGCAGTTCCGCAAGAGCAACGCGTCGTGGGCTCTTGCCACCTCGCCGACCGTGGCCTCGAGGGTGATTTCGTCCGGGCCGACGACCTCGAGGTCGGGGGCGGGCGAGCCGCTGTCGCCGGGCGGCCCGAGAGGCACGAGCGCGACCTCGCGCCCGCCGTCCTCGACCTGGACGAAGACGATGTCGGAGCCGGAGGCGCCATCGGGGTCGGTGACGGAGACGGTGGCGGCGTAGATGCCCGGCTGGGCGTAGGTGTGGGTTGGCGCCTGGAGGGTGCTGGTCGCGCCGTCGCCGAAGTCCCAGGCCCAACGCCTGCCCGGCTGCCGCTCGATGACACGGATGTTCCGGAAGCGGCTCTCGGCGTTCGGGCGCGCGACATCCTGGTCGTTGACGAAGACCATGAAGTTCACCCTCCCGGTGTAGAAGGCCCCGACAGGGATTTCATAGGACATCCAGCCGTCGCCGCGGCCGGGCTGGTAGCGCAGTCCCTGGTAGTTGCCGAAGCGGTGGATGCCATAGAGTTGGAAGATTCGGCGGCGTGTTATCCTCAGGTTGGTGTCGAAGCCGATGCCCTGAATCTCGCCCTGGCGGTCGCTGCGGTAGTCGAAGGCCAGGATGGTGTTGGGGGTGATGGTGTAGGGGAAGTGGATGGCCTTCCAGCCGTTGCCGACCAGGCGGAGGGTTGTGCCGTTGTTCTCGTAGGCCACGCGCAGGGCTCTGTCCTGGGCGGGGCCGCCGTAGGAAAGGAGGGGCTGGGCCGCGAGGTTCAAGGGCGGCTGGGCCGCCTGGATGCCCCCGACGCTGGCGGCGAAACTCACCGCCAGCGGCGCCTGGCCGAAGGCCGGCTCGGCGTCGGCGACCACACCCAACGGCGGTGGCTCCTGGACCTCGACCCCCACGGTGGCGGACCCCTGGCGACCGATAGCGTCGCGGACCACGAGGGTGGCTTGCCAGGTGCCGGGTTGGCGGTAGGTGTGGATGGGGCACGCTGAGGTGCTCGTCGCCCCGTCGCCGAAGTCCCAGTGGTATTGAAGCCCGGGGTCGCGTTCGTAGAGGCGGATGTTGCGGAAGCGGCTCTCGGCGGTCGGATAGCGAACGTCGTGGTCGTTGATGAGGGCGAGGTAGCGGACCCGCCCGGAGAGGAACTGGCCAACGGGGATTTCGTATGCCTGCCAGCGGCCGGCCTGGTATGGCGGGCCGATGGGACGGGCGTAGCGGTCGGTGCCACACAGTTGGAAGATACGGCTGCGCGTGGGGACGAGGTTGTCGTCGAGGCCGATGGCGTGGATCTCTCCGGGCCAGTCACTTCGGAACTCGAAGGACAGGACGGTGTTCCTTGTGACGACGTAAGGGGCGCGGAGTGCCTTCCAGCCGTTGCCCTGGATGTGGATGGTTCGGCCCTGGTCCTCGATGGTCACTCGCGCCGCTCGGTCCTGCGCTCGGCCGCCGTAGGACCAGATGGTCGCCGCGGAGAGGTCGAGAGGGCCAGGGAGTGGGGCGCCCGCGACGTTCGGCGAGAAACTGACCTCGAGGGGCGCGTAGCCGGCGGCGGGGTCGGCCTCGATGGCGACCTGGAGGGGCGGCGGCGGCTCGACCTCGACCGCGACGCTGGCGCTCCCGCGGCGACCCGCCTGGTCGGTCACCACGACCTCCGCGAGGTAGGTTCCCGGCTGGTCATAGGTGTGGGAGGGGGTCTGGCTGGTGCTCGTGGCCCCGTCGCCGAAGTCCCACTGGAAGGTCAGGCCGGGGTTCCGTTCGTAGAAGCGGATGTTGCGGAAGCGGCTCTCGGCAAAAGGCTCGGACACGTCGTGGTCGTTGACGAAGACCAGGTAGTTCATCTCGCCGGTGTAGTATGCACCGACGGGGATGACATAGGCTTGCCAGCCGCCCCGGTAGGGGGCGGCCTGGTGGATGGCGTAGGGCTGGGTGCCGTGGAGTTGGAAGAGGAAGTAGCGCGTGGGATGGAGGTTGGTGTCGAGGCCGATGGCGTGGATGTCCCCCTCGTAGTCGCTGCGGAACTCGAACATCAGGACCGTGTTGGGGGTTACGTTGTAGTGGAGGGGGATGGCCTTCCAGCCGTTGCCGCGCAGCGACACGTCGCTGCCGGCCGCCTGAACCTCGAGGGCGCGGTCCTGGGCCGCGCCGTAGGAGAGGAACGCCTGGTTGTCGAAGTTGACCGGCTCGATGGCCTGGACGCCCTCGACGGTTGCGGTGAAAGCCACGCTCAGGGGCGCCGAGCCGCTCGTGGGCTCGGCCCTGGCGGTGACCGTCAGGGGCGGGAGCTCCTGGACCTCGATCTGGACACTCGCCTGGGCGGTGCGCGAGTCGGTGTCGGTCACCGTGACCGTGGCCACGTAAGTGCCTGGCTGCTCGTAGAGGTGGGTTGGCGAGGCGACGGTGGCCATCTCGCCGTCGCCGAAGTCCCAGCGGAGCCCCTGGACCTCTCCACCGCTGACCTGCGCGTTGAAATGGACGGTCAGGGGAGTGAAGCCGCTGGTCGGATTGGCGGTGGCCGTGACGACGAGCGGGGGTAGGGGCTCGGGATCGATCCTCAGCGTGAGGTCGCGAGTGGCGCGCTGACCGCCGGCGTCCTCGACCACGAATCGTAGCGCCCGCGCGTCGGCGACAGCCGGCACGCCGCCGATCTGGCCGGTGGCCTGGTCGAGCGCGAGACCCGGATGGAGAGGCTTGAATGCCACAGCATTGGCGCTCGCGAGCGAGGCGGCGCCGTCGTAGGAGGAAAGGACGGCGATGCCCTCGTGGCCGAAGCCGAGGCCCACGGTCGGCGAGAGCGAGGAGTTGCCGTCGCCGTAGCGGAACTCGATCGCCCCGTCGGCCCTCAGGATGACCTCGAACTCGACGGGCCGACGGGTGCCGTAGGTCTCGGCCACCCAGCGGAAGGCCACCGACTGGGCGTCGGGCCGGCGGATGTAGATGTCCTCGCCCCACTGAGCCGAGCCGTCGGTGCGGAGGTCATCCCAGAGGGGCGCGATGCGAAGGTTCGCCCCCAGTTCCGAGGCGCTGTTGCTATAGTCGGCATAGGTGCTGGCGAAGTCCAGGAAGCCGTTCGAGCAGACGTAAACTGTGGTGTAAGTGGAGCCGGCGTAGGGGAAGGGGAAGGGGAGGGCGTAGGTCCAGGTGCGGTCGTCGGCTCGCCAGCCTTGTGGGGCGCCGCCGCTCTGGGGCCGACCGGTGGCCGGGGCCTCGAGGGGCAGGACGCGCCAGTGATAGGGCTGTGTGCCGCCGCTGGCAGCGAGCGCGGCCGAATAGGCCGAGCCGACGACCCCCGCGGGAAGGGCGGTGGTAGTTATCTCCAGCGGCGGCGGCCCGCCGAAATCCACCCCCCAGAGGTTGCCCGTGGCCGAGGAACTGGTGGTAGAGCGCCCGATGGTGACCTGGCGTTCGGCGAAGGCGTAGCCGGCCTTCTGGCAGGCGAGCGTGTAGGTGGAGTTCGAGGGGAGTTTCTCGAGGAAGTAAATGCCACGGGAGTTGGTCGTGGCGGAGTAGGACCCGCCGCCGACCCTCTCGGCGGTCACGACCGCGCCCTCGATGGGGTTTCCCTCCTCGTCGGTGACGCGGCCGCTGATGATCTCGCCCGAGCCGTTGACGTAGATGTTATAGACGCAGATGTCCACGGAGTCGAACTGGTAGCCGGCGTCAATGTTCGGGAGGTTGTACCAGGCGTCGTAGGCTCCGGCCCAGCCGAGGTTGAGGTGGTGGTATAGGACTGCGGCCTGGACGCCGTAGCCGTCGCAGACGATGGCGTGTCCGCCGCTGGGGCCGAAGATGCCGAGCGCGACGGGGCGTCCGGCGTCGAGATTGGTGTTGACCATGTGTTTGAGGGAGGCGCGGAGGCCGCTGGGGGAGCGTCCCTCGATGGCGTTCGAGTAGCCGAAGACCTCGACCAGTTGGCGCCCGCCGAGGGTGTAGGCTCCGGAGCCGGAGGCGGAATACATCATGTTGACCGTGATGCCGGCGTCGTGGCAAATGGCGCCGATGGCCTGGCGCTGGGCCTCGGTGAGGGCGGCGGTGGGCACGAAGGGCATCTGGTCCCATCGGTAGGGCCCGCCCTGGCCGTCGCCGCCCAGAAGGGAGCGCTGTTCCGGCTGGCCGTCTACGTAAACCGTGAACGAGCGCGTCCCCACCGCCTCGCTGGGGTGTTGGAAGTAGCGCATCAGTTGCGCCATCGCCGTCGCCACACACCCGCAGGGGTAGTTGTTGGGGGTGTAGTAGTTGTAGCAGGGGCTTCCGGCAACGGTGGTCTGGGACCAGCGGGTTTCGACCAGCGGAGGGACTCGCACGTCGGAGACAGAGGAGGTGCGCTCGAATGGCTGGTCGCCCGTGGCGAGCGGCTGAGGGTCCCAGAGCGAGCGGATGGCTGCCAGGCGAGGATTGACTTGGTGGGCCTGGTGAATGAGCGCCTTGGCCTGGCGCAGGCGTTCAGGAAGGTCGCGGCCGAGGAGGGCCGCGAGCGCATTGTCGGGAGCGTCCCGATAGGCGCCTTCGGCCGAGAAGGCGATCACTGGCTCGACGAGGTCGTCGCCTGCGACGACGACGAAGCCGCTCGGGGCGAGCGCCACGACGTGGTAGAGGGGGGAGCCTTTCTCGTCGCGGTAGGTGGCCACGCCCTTGACCAGACGTGGCATGGCTTCCCCGAGGGGCTCGGGGTCGCGGGCCAGCCAGCCGGCCACGAAGGCCTTCGCCTGGTCGCCGGTCGTCGGGTCGCACCAACCACAGGGCGCGAGAGCGACCAGGAGAGCGAGCGCGGCCAGCGCGGCGGCGCGAGCGGTGCGGGGTCGTGGTGTGGGCAAGTTCTTCGCGCCCATGGGCAACTTCTTCCCGGCGGGCCGCATGAGGCCCGCGGCGTGAGGCTCCCCCTAAGTGGTAGAGGCCACATAGGGTTCGGGCTTTGGGCGGTGGCGAAGGCAGGGTGCTCGGGAAGAGAGGGAGCAACGGGTGTGCCAATCGGCGGGGAGTGTGTTCGGGACGCCCGTCGGCTTAGAGGCCGACGGAGTCGAGGACCCTGCGGAGGGTTTCGGCGGAGTGGCGGAGGGCCTGGACTTCCGCGTCGGCCAACTTGAGCGGGATGACCTCGCGGATGCCCTGGCGGCAGATGACGGCCGGGAGACTCAAACACACCTCGCGGATGCCGCAGTAGCCGTCAACGAGTGTCGAGACTGTCATGACGGCGTTCTCGTCGCGCAGGA
>CAYYCI010000156.1:0-8188 GCA_964470215.1 uncultured Planctomycetota bacterium | reverse complement strand
ACGGATCAGGGGTGACAAAGCCGCTGTGGCGTCAGGGGGTGAGAGAATCGCTGTGGCTTGACACCCACAGCCAGCCCCCACGCCCGGAGCGCAGAACAACAAGCACGCCCAAGCGCGCTGGCCGCAGCGGTTGATTTCTCGAACCAGGCTCTTGCGTCTTTCGTGCGACGAGGCGGGGCCTGGAGGCCCGGCCCGCAATGGTGTTCTAATCGTGGAGGGCGCGGGGCGAGACGCCCCGCCTACAACGGTCGTCCCTGGCTCGTCGGTGTTTGTCGGTGGCTGCGGTCTTTCCGCCTTGGCCGGCGTGGATCGGGGGTTTCAAGGACGCGGGCCGCAGAGGCCCCGCCCACAAGAAGGGGGACTCGCTTAGGAGACCTGGCCCCTCGCCTCGCTCACTGTTCGAGGCCGAGGGCGTCGCGCTCGCTCTGGGTGAGGTCGTAGAGTTTGAAGAAGAGGGCCGCGTCGGCCTCCGTTATCTCTTTTTTCCGCCGCGAGACGACCCTGCGGGCGACCTCGACGGCCATCGTGGGCATATAAGGCTGGCAACCTGCATCAGTGAACCACGAAAACGAGGGGACGAACTTCGGGGGGAAACCCCTGGTCAGAACGTTGCAGCAGAAGCCGACGACCGAGCCGGTGATGAATGTCGAGGCGATGGCCGACTTCGAGTGGTCCCCCATGGCCAGGCCGACGAACATCTCCCCTGTCTCGACCAACTTGTGGGGCAACTGGACGCGGACCGTGCCGTAGGTGTTCTTCAGGTCGCTGTTGATGGTGTCGGCGGCCAGGTTGACCCACTGGCAGATGTAGGCGTGGCCGAGGAAGCCGTCGTGTTGCTTGTTCGAGTAACTGTGCATTATGGAGTTTTCGATCTCGCCCCCGACCTTGCACACCTCGCCAATATTCGAGCCTTCCCGCAGGCGCGAGGCCATCTGGATCGTCGAGCCGGGGCCGATGTAGGCCGGCCCCTGGATCGTCGTGTTGGGCATAACGGTGACGTTCTCGGCGATATAGACAGGACCCCCCTCGGCGTCTATGACGCAGCAGGGTTTGACCGTGGCGCCTTCGCCGATGAACACGTTCTCCTTGGCGAGGATGTGGGAGCCTTCGTGGACGGTGCCGCGGACCTCGCCTGCGGGGGCCAGTTGCTCGAAGTCCCTGACCAGTTCTTCTTCGTTGTGGTTGATTATCTCCCAGTAGTAGCGGAGGAGGGTGGCCTTCTGGTCGACGTGGCGCATGGTGGGGGGCAGGGACTTGACGGCGGTGCCCTCGAGGAGGCTCTTACTTGTGATGGCCGCGGCGTTCCTGGCCCTCAGCCGCGCATAGGCCACCGAGCCGTCACACATCCCGACCTCTTCCGGGCCGTCCACCGGGATCGGCTCCTCGAGGAGGAGGCGTCCGTTGATGAACAGGATGTCCTCGCCCTCGGGCAATTGGTTCACCGGGTAGTTGGCGCGTTGGCGGAGGGTCTCGGCGAGATAGTCGCGGCAGAACAGGACGATGCGCTGGCCGGGGTAGGCGCGGAGGAACTTCTCGAGCAGGCTCGTTATGCCGCAGCGAACCTCGTAGACGGGGCGGCAATAGACGAGCGGGAGAAGATCGGGGTAGCGCTCGTCCTCGAAGACGCAAACTGTGCCCATCGGCATCCTCCTTGATTGCTCCCCAGGAAGTATAACCCGAGCGGCGCACCTTTCCAAACGGCCAGAGGGTGGAAAGCCTGAGGTCTGTGGGCTTTGGCACGCTTTTGTGCCCCGTGGGTTCCAATGCACGCGAGAGGGAAAAGAATGCTTTGCCCAGAGAATGGAAGGCGCTTGGCACGAGCGTGGCTGGCCCTTCGGGGGGCTCAGAGGTGGACGAGGCGGGCGGAAAGGATCAGGGGGCAGGATTCGATTTCGCGAACGACCTGCGGCCCGACCGGGCTGTCTATGCTTATCACCAGCATGGAGGTGCCGCCCGGGCGGTCGCGGCCACAGGTCATATCGGCGATGTTCACCCCCCGATTGGCCAGGACCGTGCTGACGTGTGCGACGACCCCCGGGCGGTCCTGGTTGTGGGTCACCAGGAGGTATCCGCTCGGGGCGGCATCCACGCGGTAGGCGCCGATCCGCACGATCCGCGGGTCGCTGTGGCCGATGAGGCTCCCGGCCACCGAGACGCTGCCCGCGCGGGTGTCGGCCTCGATGGTCACCAGGTTGGCGAAGTCGGCCACGTCGCTCGAGCGGACGACGTCCACCCGAATCCCGCGTTCAGCGGCCAGGACGGGGGCGTTGACGTAGTTGACCGGGGTGGTGAGCGCCCGCTCGAGGACCCCCTTGACCACCGCGGTGGTGAGGGGTCGGACGTCGTGTTCGTTCATCTCGCCGCGATAGGTGATGACGAGTCGCTCGACGCCGCCGTCGGCCAGTTGGACGACCAGGCGGCCGAGCCGCTCCGAGAGGTCAATGTAGGGCCCGAGCACCTTATAGAGCTCCGGCTCGACCGCCGGGGCGTTGACGGCGTTGCGCGGCGGGCCGCCGGCGAGGACCTCGACGACCTGTTCGGCGATCTGCCGTGCCACGTTGGCCTGGGCCTCGCGGGTGGTCGCGCCGACGTGCGGGGTGGCGATCACCTGGTCGAACTCCAGGAGGGGACTCCCGGTCGGGGGCTCGTGCTCGAAGACGTCGAGGGCGGCCCCCGCGACCTTGCCACTGCGGAGCGCCTCGGCCAGCGCCGCCTCGTCCACCACCCCGCCGCGGGCGCAGTTCACCAGCAACGCCCCATCTTTCATTTTCGCGAAGGCCTCCGGGCCGATGAGCCGCTCGGTCGCGCTGGTTCGAGGGATGTGGAGGGAGATGACGTCGCTGGTGGCGAGGAGTTCGTCGAGGGGGGCCAATCGCACCTGGAGTCTTCGAGCGCGCTCTTCGGCGACGAATGGGTCGTGTGCCACGACCTCCATTCCGAATGCCTGTGCTCGGCGTGCGACCTCGGAGCCGATACGTCCGAGGCCGATGATGCCGAGGCGCTTGCCGTGGAGTTCGGTGCCCAGGAACTCCTTGCGAGGCCACTGGCCGGCCTTCACGCGGGCGTTGGCCTGGGGGAGGCGTCGGGCCAGAGCGAGGATCATTGCCAGGGTGAGTTCGCAGGCCGAGATGGTGTTTCCGCCGGGGGTGTTCATCACCAGAATGCCGCGGCGGGTGGCGGCCTCGAGGTCAATGTTGTCCACCCCCGCGCCGGCCCTTCCGATCACCTTCAGGCGCTGGGCGCCCTCGAGGAGTTCGGCCGCGACCTTTGTGCCGCTACGCACTATCAGGGCCTCGGCGTCGCGCAGGAGAGCGGCGAGGTCCGCTGGCGGCGCCCCCGACGCCTCGACGACCTCGAGGCCGGCACGCTGGAAGACCGCGATGCCCTCGGAATCCAGCGGGTCGCTGACGACGACCTTGGGTGGTTGTGCCACCGCCATACCCTCGCTCTTGCGAAAAACGCCGGAGTTCCTCTCCCCCCGCTGTCCCACAGAATACCCTCCCGCTCCATCCCGCGCAAGCCCCCAACCCATCACCAAGAACCTATAACCCGGCTCCGCCCCGGCGCCTGATGGCCAGGTATGCCGCAAGCACTTCGGGCAGGCGCGCGGGGGCGAGCGCCATGCGCCCGATGCTCCTGGGGAGGTCGGTGTCGAGGATGAAGCCTCTGCGCTCCTTGCCCACGAGCGGCAGTGGAAGCGCCTCCGTGAGTTCGGCGCGGACGCCCAGCGCCACGCCGCTCGCCAGGGGGGAGAGTTCGGAAAGAGGGAGGCAGGCGAGGTCGGCTCCGGCGTCCCTCGCCCTGACCGTCCCCGCCAGGCGGCGCCACCCGGTGGCGTCGAGACACATCAGCGCGCCGTGTGCGTGGGCCACGTCGGCCGCGGCGGCGATGTTCGGCTCGAAGCGCCCTGATGGCCCCAGCCAGGAGGCGATGACCACGAGCGTGGCCTCGCCGGCGAGGCCGGAGAGCGCGTCCAGGTCGAGTTCTCCGGCGGGCAAGCGCGCGGTCTCGAGCACCCTGAGACCCAGGTCGCGGGCGACCCCGAGGCTCGGGTGCTCCTGCGGGGCGATGACCTCGAGGCGTTGGGGCTGCGTTCGCTCGAAAGCCCGCCTGGCGACCATCAGAGCGGCGCGAATCGCATCGCCCTCGCTGGCCGGTTGGAGGCTGAAACTCTCCAGGCCAGTGACTGCGGCGAGAGTCCTGGCCACCTGGTGTGCTATCTCCAGGGCGCCCTGCACGGTCTCGGCCGGCTGAAGGGGGTGGGTGGCCATCAGGCCGGGCAGTCGAGCGGCGCGCTCGAAGTCGGCCACTGCGGGTCGCCAGAGTCCCCGCTGTGAGATCGCCGCGGCAAAATGCTCCCGCAGGGTGTCCTCGTCGAGCGCCTGGAAGGCCGGGGGCGCGCCTCGGCGCTGCTCCTCGGGGATCACCTCACCGGGAAGAGGAGCAGGAGAGGGGAAACACTCGCAGGCGTCCCCGCCCCCTTGCTGCCTTGCCAACGGCTGCTCATCCATAGTCGGCGTCGGTCTCCAGTTCGCCGAAGTCGGTCTCGGCGATGAGTTCGAGGGTGTGGCGCAGGAGCTCGATGTCGCCTTCGGTTCGCCGCTCGGTGGCGGCGAAGAGCAGGCAGTTCTCCATTTCGGGGTAGTCGTCCTGGAGCGGGAGGCCGCCGAGAATGTTGCTCTCCAGGAGGGCCTCCGCCACCTCCCGGGGGTCGAGGAGGCTCTCGACCACGAAGTCCTTGAAGAAGGGGGCTCGGAATCTGGGCTCGAAGCCCTCGAGCCTCGTTATGGCCTCGAGGGCCTTGTGTGCCATCGCGGTCGAGAGCGTGGCCGCGCGTCGCAGGCCTTCGCCGCCGACAGCCGCCAGGTAGAGGACGGGTCTTGCGATCCGCTCGGCGAGGATGGCCGCCTCGGCCTTTCCTTCGTGACGGGACCGGCCTTCGCGGCCGAGGACTCGCCACGAGCCGACGGCCTGTGCGATGGTCTGCGAGCAGGCGAGGAGGCCGATGGAGTTGCCGCCCCAGGCGGGCCGGGAGCCGAGCGCCTGGGCGTCGGCAACCGCGATGTCGGCGCCCAACTCACCAGGCGGGCGCAGCACCCCGAGCGATATCGGGTCGGCCTTGACCACCAGCAGCGCGCCCGCCTCGTGGGCCACCGCGCCCAGCGAGGCCACATCCTCGAGGCAACCGAAGTAGTTCGGGTGTTCGACCACCACGCAGGCCACGTCCGAGGATAGTAGCCTGGCCAGGTCGCCCGGGCGGGTGATTCCGCCGTGGTAGCCGACCTCGCGAAGGGTCAGGGAGCCGCTGGTGAGGGTGTTGGCGATTTGGCGCCAGGTCGGGTTCACGCTCCTGGCAACGACGGCCTCGCGGCGGCCGGTGACCCGCGCGGCGGCTTTCAGGGCCTCGACGAGTGCGTGGGGGCCGTCGGCCAGCGGGGCGAAGGCGACCTCGAGGGCCGAAAGTTCCTGCCAATAGACCTCGAGGTCGAAGACCAGCCGCAGGAAGGCCTCCCCTGTCTGCGTGTGGCGCACAGGCAGGGGGGCGCCCGGCCCGATTCGGAGGTGAGGGAGTCGCCCGGCGATGGCCTCGACGATGGCGGGGACGTGGTGGTCGTAGGTTCCCGCGCCGAGGAAACAGACGGCCTCGTCGCAATGGGAGTTGGGCGCGGCCAACTCGAGGACGTGTGCGCCGAGCGGGGCCTCGGCCAGTGGCTCGGGCAGCCGCAAGGGGCGGTCGAGGCGAAGTTCCGGGGGAATCTCGCCGACAGGCGGCGTTTCGTCCATGCGACCACCAACAGCCTAGTCGTGTTCGCCCTCGACCCTGATGACGACCGGCCCTCCTTCCGCCACGCCGTGGGGCTCGATCTCGGCGATGGCCTTGCGCAGATTTGCCTCGCGGGCGCGGTGGGTCATGATCACCAGCGGGACGGCTCTGGTGGCGTGGCGCTCTTTCTGGATGACGGAGGCGATGCTGATCTCGTGGCGGCCGAACTCCCCGGCGATCTTCGCCAACACCCCCGGCCTGTCCAGCGCGTTGAAGCGCAGGTAGTAGCGGGTCTCGATCTCGCCGATCGGCTTGACTCGCAGGCTGGCGGTGCGGCCCGGGAAAAGTCGCAAGCGCTCGAAAGTCCGCAGAGCTTTGCCCAACAACACGTCCACCAGGTCCGCCACCACGGCGCTGGCCGTTGGCATCTGGCCGGCGCCGCGGCCGTAGAACATCGTCTCCCCCACCGCGCTGCCAGTGATGCAGACGGCGTTATAGACGTCGTGGACAGCCGCCAGGGGATGCTCGCCGGGCAAGAGGGTGGGATGGACGCGCAGCTCGAGCTGGTCGTTGGACCTCTTGCCGATCGCAAGGAGTTTGAGGGTGTAGCCGAGCTCGGCGGCGTAGGCGATGTCGGCGGGGTCCGTGCGGGTGATGCCCTCGACGTAGATGTCGTGGTATGGGAAATCGGCGGCGAAGCCCAGCGCGCTGAGGATGGCCAGTTTGTGGGCCGAGTCGATCCCCTCCACATCCAGGCTGGGATCGCTCTCGGCGTAGCCGAGTCGCTGGGCCTCGGCCAGCGCCTCGGCATAGGAAGCGCCCTCCGTCGCCATCTTCCAGAGGATGTAGTTACACGTGCCGTTGACGATCCCCATGATGGAGGTGATCTCGTTCGCGATCAGGCCGTCGCGCAAGGAAGAGATGATTGGGATTCCCCCGCCGACGCTGGCCTCGAAGGCGATGACCACCCCGGCCTGCCTGGCCGCAGCGAAGAGTTCGCGACCGGCCTCGGCCAGCAGGGCCTTGTTCGCTGTCACCACGCTCTTGCCCGCGCGGAGAGCCTTGAGCGTTATCTCCTTGGCCACAGTCGTGCCGCCGACAAGTTCGATCACGGCCTCGACCTCCGGGTCGGCGAGGACGGCCGCCAGGTCGGTCGTCAAAACCCCGGGCGGCACCGGGACCTCGCGGTCGGTGGTCGTGTCGATGTCACAGATGTGCTTGAGGACGACCTCGAAGCCGGTCTTCTCTCGGAGTCTCTCCCCTTGCTGTAGGAGAATCCTGGCGACGCCGGTGCCAACGGTGCCGAAGCCCACGAGGGCCACGCAACGGCGCTTGGTTTCCACCTGGTGCTAGCCCCTGTTTCTTCCAGGAACGCCGAGAGTATAACGCGGCCTGGCCCGCCGGGTCAAGAGCGCGCCGCCGCCTTCGCCCACTGGTCCTTCAGGAACGCCACTGACTTCGGGAACTCGACCATCTTGTCCCCGCGGCAGCCACACTCGAAGGAACAGAAGCCCTGGTAGCCGATCATCCGGAGCCCCAGGAAGCCGTCCACGAACGAGCGCTCGTCCTGCCCGGGGAGCACGCGCCTGCGGGAGGCGAGGTGGACGTGGTGGAGGAACTTCCCCCCTGAGATGATCGCGCCCAGGTCGCTGGTCTCCTCGATGGCCATGTGGTAGAAGTCGGCCATCGCCCCGATCCCCGGACTCTTGCAATCGCGGGCGATGGCAGCCGCGTCGGCCACGAGGCGGAGGAAATAGGCTTCGCGGCGGTTCAACGGCTCGAGGACGATGTGTGTTCCCGCCTTCGCCGCCACCTCGCCGACCGCCGGCAGGCGGTCGACGAGCACCTTGCGGATTTCGTGGTGGGCGAGTTTGGTCTGGCGGTTGAACGCAGGGACGAAGACGACGGCCCTGGCTCCCAGTTCGCCCGCGGCGCGTGCCGCGCGCTTGAGTTGTTCCTCGCCCTGCTTGCGCCTGTCGGGGTTTTCCGAAACCAACGCTCCGCCCATCGAGCCGAAACAAATCGCGCTGACCTTGAGGTCCGTGTTCTTGAGGGCATCGAGGTACTTCTTTGGATTGCCGACGGCGTCGCCGCCTACCTCCACTCCCTCGATCCCCCACTTCTGCATCCTCTCGAGTTTCTCCTCGAGGCTTTTTCCCGGGATCAGCCAGTGTTGGGATGAGAGGCGCAAGCGCGCCTTTTTGGCCGCGGGCTGCGCCCCTGAGGGCCGCGCGCCGGCGGCCGCCGCCACGCCGGCAATCCCGCCAATCAAGAAGCCTCTTCGCCCGACCTCCATTCTCGACCTCCTTTCCTGGTGTCCTCGGGGCCATATCTTAGGAAATCGCCCCGCCAACGCAAGACGCGGCGCCAGCCCCTAATCGTTCGGTAAGAGTTGGGGGAGTGGGATTAGTGAGGGGGATGGGG
>CAYYCI010000155.1:0-8193 GCA_964470215.1 uncultured Planctomycetota bacterium | reverse complement strand
GCCATATCCCATCCGGGCCGTCACCGACGGCACCTGGCACTACATCCGCAACCTCGCCCCCGACGCGGTTTACATCGAGAAACACATGATGGGCCAGAGCCAGTGGCACGACTACTGGCTCACCTGGCTTTTCGAGGCGACCTTCGACGAGCGCACCCGCCGCCTGGTCAATCGCTTCATGCACCGCCCACCTGAAGAACTCTATCGCCTCGACAGGGACCCATACGAGATGACCAACCTGGCCACGGACCCGGCCAACTCCGAAGTGAAGAAGCGCCTGTCGGACGAGTTGGACCGCTGGATGAAGGCCCAGGGCGACCCGGGCGCCACGCTCGACACCAAGAAGGAATGGAACGCCTCGCGCCAGGGCCGCCATTTCCCATTCCCGCCTCGAACGTGACCTCGCCGCGACCCCGTCCCCGTCCGTGCTTGTCCGTGTCCGTCCGTGTCCGTCCCACCGCCCTGTTGACTCCGCCATGAGGCCGGGCTAGAATCCCGGCGAAGGGAGAAAGGGTTGGCTGGCTTCGAGGAACTGGCCGAGCGGCTGGCGAGCGCCCCCAGCGCGGAGCAGCGCCTGGCGGCCGCCGAGGCTCTCTCGCGGCTCGACGACCCACGGGTGGCTCCCACCCTGGCGCGCGCCCTCGCCGACCCCGACGAGCGGGTGCGCAGGG
Organism: uncultured Planctomycetota bacterium; assembly: GCA_964470215.1. Lineage (GTDB taxonomy): Bacteria > Planctomycetota > PUPC01 > DSUN01 > DSUN01 > CAYYCI01. The sequence continues at coordinate 7,522 of CAYYCI010000155.1, read as the reverse complement.
GGGTCGAGGAGATTCTCAGCCAGTTTTCGCGCCGCAATACCGCCGAGAACCTTCGCGCGCTACTCGAGGAAGCCGAAAGAGTTGCTGCCGCACTCGCCGAGGAAGTCCAGCGCTTGAAGGGCACCACTGACCTTGACCTGCCCGAGGTCCCTCGGCCATTCATCCGACCGATCCCGCCGCCGGAGGACTACGCGGGGGAGTGTGCCATCGTCAGGCTCACCCACGACCCGATGGACATCCGACGCGTTAGCCGCCTTGTGGCCAGACGGCTGGGACGGGTGCTCTTCGAGATCGCCCGCCAGATCAGCGCCACCAAAGGGTTCGTGGCGCGGGGTGTGTCGGCGGACGCGGCGCGCGCCCTCGTGGCTGAACTCGCCGAACTCGGTGTCCCGGTGGCCGGGGTGCCGATGGCCCAGGTCCCAGAGGCCATCCAGCCCGAGCGCGTGCGCAATCCGCGGTTCGACTCGCGCGGGGTCAAAGGCCACCTCCTGCCCACAGGAGAGCTCGAGGTGGGCTGGGAAGAGGTGGCGTTGGTGGTCGCGGCCCGGATCGAACTGGACCTTCACCCCGGTGGCCTCTCGGAGGACTGGTCGCTGTTCACCCAGCCGCTCAAGCCCCGGAAGACCGACAGGCGGCCGCAGTTCGAGTACGTCGTCGAACTCTTCACCACCGAGCCGCGCCGCCTGCGCCTGTTGACCCACGAGTTGGACTTCCAGGAGTTTCAACGTCGGCCGACGAATTTCGCGAGGGTCGCTCGCCTCGGTCGCCAACTCGTTCGGAGGGTGGCCAGGGACAGGCTGGGCGCGGGCCTCTGGCTCCTGGCCGACGGCGACGAGGACAGCTGGGACCGCCTGACGTTCGCCTCCCCCGTCGGCTACGAGGACTACGTGGTGTGGCAGCGGCTCTTGCTCCAACTCGGCGTCCCATTGCCCCGATGAGAGCGGCAGCATTCGGTAGCCCCGAGAGGTCTGTTGAACTGAAGGAGGCGCTATGGCGCTTCCTTTTCCCTGAGCACTGCGTGGTTTGCGGGATGGGGCTGGAGGCGCCACGCCGGCATTTCTGCCAGCAGTGCTGGGAGCGGCTACCGTGGGTGGGCGAGCCGACGTGCCCGAGGTGTGGCAGCGCCGTGCCTCCCAACGCCGTGGTGGAGAGAGGCTGTGCGTCGTGTCGGGGGCAGCGGTTCGGGTTCTCGAGCGCCGTCGCGCCGCTCCACTACGAACGTGCGGCGCGGGAGTTGATCCTACGATTCAAGTTGGCGAAAGAGGCCCCGCTGGCCTACGTTTTGGGGGAGTTGTTGGCCGACTTCCTGGCCAGTGGGGGCGTGAGCCACAGGGTGGATGTGATCGTCCCCGTGCCGCTCCACTGGCGTCGGCGCATGACCAGGACGTTCAATCAAGCGGAACTACTGGCCCGGGAGATCGGCGCGCGGTTCAACTTGCCTGTGGTGGTGGGAGCGTTGGTCCGCAAGCGTGCCACCCAAAGCCAGACCGCGTTTCCGGCTCTCGGACGGGCCTTGAATGTCCGCGACGCATTCAAGTTGGGGCGGCGACGTGGCATGCTGGCAGGGAAGCGGGTCCTGCTGGTGGACGACGTCCTGACCACCGGGGCAACGACGAGCGAGTGTGGGCGGGTGTTGCGGCGCGGGGGCGCTGCCGACGTGGTGGTCGCGACGGTCACGAAAACCCGTTGGGTGGCCCGTTGAAGTCTCAGGGGGCGGGGTCCGCGAGGGCCGAGCGCAGGACGCCCCGGTGCTTCTCGAGGAGAGCCTGGGCGTCCCGGCGTGAGATGTGGCGTTTGGCCATCAGGATGGCAACCTTGAGTCCCCCGCCGGCCTCGGCCAGAAGCTTCTCGGCTTCTTCCTGCTCCAGGCTGCAAAGCTCCCGCAGGATTCGCGCCGAGCGGATGCGCAATTTGGCGCTCGTGGCGCGCAGGTCCACCATCAGGTTGCCGTAGCACTTCCCCAGGCGGACCATCGTGGCGGTGGTGATGGTGTTGAGGATGAGTTTTGTGGCGGTGCCGGCCTTCAGGCGAGTGGAGCCTGTGAGGACTTCCGGGCCGGTCTCGACCGCGATGACCACGTCGGCCTGGGGGAGGCCTTCGGGGCGAGGGTTGCACGTGAGGAAGACTGTCCGCGCCCCGAGGCTCCTGGCGTGGTCGAGACCGCCCCGGACGAACGGGGTCAGCCCGCAGGCGGCGATCCCGACGAGGACGTCGGGCGGGCGGAAGCCCCGCCGTTGAAGTTCGGCGACGGCCTCGTGGGGGTGGTCCTCGGCGCCTTCGACCGCGCGGACGAGCGCCCCGTAGCCGCCGGCGATGATGCCCTGGACCTGGTCGGGGTCGGTGCCGAAGGTCGGTGGGCACTCGGCGGCGTCGAGCACCCCGAGGCGCCCGCTCGTGCCCGCGCCGACGTAGAAGAGCCTGCCACCGCCCCTGAATGCCTCCACGACGAGTTCTACGGCCCGGGCAATCTGTTCCCTGGCGGCGCGGACGGCGGCGGGGACCTGCCTGTCCTGGTCGTTCATCAGGTCCACGATCTCGAGCGTTGACATCTCGTCCAGGCGTTCGCTGGCGGGATTGCGTTGCTCGGTGAGCGCTCGCTCGAGGGCTCTGGCGTGGTCGCGGGCCGGCTTCAACGGACGGCTCTCCGGCCTGGCGTGATCTTGCCGAGGACGACGGGTCGGCTCGCCCCGGTGGCCGAAGGCACATTGGCGGGTCGGCCTGCGGCCGTCTCGTTGGCCAGGATGGCGAAGGCCACGGCCTCCTTGGCGTCCGCTGGTATGCCGAACTCGTCGGAGGTCTTCAGCGGCACGGGAGCGATGGCCTCGGCCAGGCGGCTCATCAGGGTCTTGTTGTGGCAGCCTCCGCCGCTAGCGATGACTTCGCGGCAGTCGCCCAGGAAGGGGCGACAGCCGTCGGCTATGGTCCTGACCGTCAGCTCGAGGGCGGTGGCGAGGACGTCGGGAGGCTTGGCGATCGGGGCCTTGCGCAAGATTTTCTCCGCGAATGCCAGGCCAAAGACCTCGCGCCCGGTTGATTTCGGGGGCTTGCGCCCGAAGTAGGGGTGCTTAAGGAGTTCGCGCAGGACACGCTCCAACGGACGCCCTCGGGCCGCGACGCGGCCGTCGGGGTCGTACGGTCGGCGCAAGAGGGCACGGGCCACGACGTCGAGGACCATGTTGCCCGGCCCGGTGTCGAAGGCCACGATGTCCTCCAGCGCGCACCCGGGCGGCAGCCAGGTGATGTTTGCGATGCCGCCGGTGTTGAGCGCGATGCGCCCACGGCTCTCGTGGCGGAACAGGATGTAGTCCACGTAGGGGACGAGCGGTGCGCCCTGGCCGCCGGCCGCCATGTCGGCGGGGCGGAAGTCCGCCACCGTCGTCACACCCGTCCTCTCGGCGATGACCGCCGGCTCCCCGATCTGGAGCGTGGCGGCCACTGGCCTTCCGAAGAAAGGCTTCGGCTCGGGGAGATGGGTGACGGTGTGGCCGTGTGAGCCGATGAGGGCGACCTGGGAGATTTCGACCCCGGCGAGCCTGGCCACCTCGAGGGCTGCTTCGGCGAAGAGCTCTCCGAGGAGGAAGTTCGCACGGGCGAGTTTGGTGGCAGGCACGTCGAGCCGCAAGGCGAGGACGAGTTTGCGAACCGCAGGGGGATAGGAGACAGTGGTGTGGGCGAGGAGCCGGGGCCTGGTATCGAGGCCGACGCCGTGGACCGCGACCAGCGCGGCATCCACGCCATCGCCCGAGGTGCCGGACATCAGACCGATGACGAGTTTGGCCTTGTCGCTCATGGTGAGGACTGCCTCGCGGGAGATTATAGTTTGCGGCGGAGCGGTTGGCAAGGGAGCGCGTTGGCTAGCGATCGGGGAGGAGGCCGGCACCGAGGATGGCGCGCGCGAGCGCCAGGTCTTCGGGAGTGGTGATCTTGATATTCAGGTCGGAGCCTGGAACGACGGCCACGGGGTGGCCGATGTGTTCGAGGAGTTGTGCGTCGTCGGTCACCTCGAGGCCGTCGCGCTCGGCGGCCTGCCAGGCGGCGAGCAGGAGGTGGCGGCGGAAGACCTGGGGGGTCTGGGCACACCAGAGCCTCTGGCGGTCGAGTGTGGCGACGACGCGGCCTTCCTCGACTCGCTTGACGGTCGGCTTCATTGGTGCGGCGACGATGGCAGCGCCGGCCCGTGCCGCTGCCTCCAGCGCCGCGGCGACCGTGGCGGGCGAGACGAATGGCCGGACGGCGTCGTGGATGGCGACCAGTTCGAGGTCTCGGGGAGCGGCCTCGAGGCCGGCGCGGACGGAGTCCTGTCGTCGCGCCCCGCCGGGAACCACGGCCAGCGAGCCGAAGCCCTTCCCGAATGGCTCGAGGACCCTCTCGGCCTGGACAATGTCGTCGGGATGGGCCACGACGACGACGGCGCCGAGGCGCTCGGCCAGCGGGAGGAAGCGCTCGAGGGTGTGGGCGATGATTGGCTTGTGGTCGAGGGCCATGAGGGCCTTGCGCTGGCCCATGCGGATTCCGAGACCCGCGGCTGGGATGATGAGAGCGGCGGAGGGGGTCACGAGGCGGGCTTCCCGAAGATGATCCTTCCGGAACTTCGCTGGAGAACCCTTGCGATTTCGACTGCGACGTCCTGGCCCACGCGGTCCTCTGCTCCCTCGACGACGACCATCGTGCCGTCGTCGAGGAACCCGACGCCCTGTCCGGGTTCCTCGCCACGACGGACGAGTTTGACGGAGAGGATTTCGCCTGGGATGACCGAGGGCTTCAGAGCGTTGGCGAGCTCGTTGATGTTCAGGACGGCCACTCCCTGGGCTTCGGCGACCTTGTTGAGGTTGAAGTCGGTGGTGCAGATGTGGGCGTCGAGCTCTCGCGCCAGATGGACCAGGCGGCTATCGACCGGCCCCTGGAGGTCGGAGCCGGTCTCGTAGATCGTGATGTCCACCCCCCGGGCGCGTTTCAGTTGGTTGATCAGCTCGAGGCCTCGTCGGCCGCGGACCCGCTTGAGTCGGTCGGCGGAGTCGGCGATGGAGTGGAGTTCCTCGAGGACGAAGTCGGGGACGAAGAGCGGGGTTTCGATGAAGCCGGTGCGGCAGATGGCCGCGATGCGGCCGTCAATGATCGCGCTCGTGTCGAGGATCAAGGCCCGGGGGCCTTTCTGTTCTCGCTTGATCTCGACGTAGGGGATGACGAATCGGAACCTGTCGCGGGTGCGGAAGACGATCATGGTGCTCAGGTAGCAGAGCATGACGGTGAGGATGATGCGGATGGCGGCCGTGCTGTTGGGGTCGTTGGCGACCTCGGTGGGCAGGATCAGCGTGGTGATGTAGAAGGCGAGATTGGCCAGGAGGATGCCCACTCCGACCCCGAAGACCACGGCGAGGAGGTTGGCGAGGGATTGCTTCTCGGTGAAGACCAGCTCGAGGACCAGGATCGCGGTGAACATGCACACCCCGAGCAGGATGCCCCAGAAGGGGTCGAGGGTGGGCAAGAGGCGCGAGGCCTGCCAGCCTGCGCCCGCGCTCACCAACAGGAAGAACGCTCGCAAGAACCAGACAGCCATCGTGCCCTCACTTCTCCCCCGGAACTGGTTCGATTCGCGTTATCTGGCGGTACGGGATGCGCACTTCCCCGTTGGCCGTCATCAGGACCGCGTCGCCGTCCTGGCCTTCGATCTGCACCAGGCGCCCGCTCACCGCGCCCCTCTTGCGGGTGACGACGATGAAAAGCCGGCCGCCAGGCGCGGGCGAGCGTAAGACGATCGCCCCGACAGCAATCGCCACGGCAGCGACCGCGGCCAGGCCGGCAGCCACCAAGAGCCGTCGCCGCTTCCGGCTCCCCGCGCCGACCGTCGCCTCCGTGGCACCGGTCTCTGCCGCCGCAACGGTCGGGGCCGTGGGTTGTTCGCCGGGGGTTTGGACTGCCAGCGTGGGGGCGGTTTCCGGGGTGTGGCCGGCCCCCAGGAGGCTGGCCAGTTCGGGCGCGGGGACCGCCGCATGGAGCGCGGCGGCGAATTCCCGCACGCTCTGATAGCGCTCGGAGCGTTTCTTCGCAAGGGCCTTTGCTATTGGGGCCTCGAGGGTTTCGGGGACGCCGGGGGCCAACTGGATGATGGATGGGACCGGGGCCTCGACGTGTTGGCGAAGGGTCTGGATGGAGGAGCGACCCCGGAATGGTGGCGTGCCTGTGAGCATCTCGAAGAGGACGATGGCGAGGGAATAGATGTCGGAGCGGAAGTCGGCCTCCTCGCCCTCGGCGAGTTCGGGGGCCATGTACTCGGGCGTTCCGACCAGGGTGTTTGCGGTGGTGACGGAGCGGTCGCCGGGTGGTTTGGCGAGGCCGAAATCCATCAGGATGGCGCGGTGGTCCTCGTCAATCATGATGTTGCCGGGCTTGATGTCGCGGTGGACGATGCCAGCGGCGTGGACTTTCTCGAGAGCGGCGGCGACTTGTGCGAATATGCTGAGCGCGGTGGCGTAGTGGAGGCGGCCGCGCTGGCGGAGGATGCGAGCGAGGCTGAGCCCGCGGACGTATTCCATGGCGATGTAGTGGCGCCCGGCGTCGTGGCCGACGGCGTAGATGTGGACGAGGTTCGGGTGGCGGATTCGCGCCAGGGAGGCGGCTTCGCGTTTGAACCGCGCCACGCATCCGGGGTCGGCTGCCAGTTCGGGGGCCAGGACTTTGATGGCCACATGGCGGTTCAGTTCGGGGTCGGAGGCCAGATAGACTATCCCCATGCCGCCCTTGCCGATCGGCTTTTCGACCAGGTAGGGGCCAAGGCGTTCGGGGTGTGTGGGCATATCAGTCGGTCTGGATCTTGTAGGTTTTCAACTTGGCATAGAGGGTCGAGCGGTCAATGCCGAGGATTCGCGCGGCCTCTTTCTTGTTGCCGCCGGTGTGGCGGAGCACCCGCTGGATGTGTTCGCGCTCGAGGTCCTGGAGGGATGCCACGGGAGGCAGTTTCGGTGGCGGCACGGCCCGGACCTCGGGCGGCAGGTCGTCGGCGTCAATGGTGGTCTTGTCGCTGAGGGCGACGAGGCGTTCGATGAGGTTTCGGAGTTCGCGGACGTTTCCCGGCCAATGGTATCGGCAGAGGACCTCGCGCGCTTTCTCGGTCAACTCGACGGGCGGCTTCCCACAGGCTCGCGAGAACTCCTCGAGGGCGTGGTCGCAGAGGGCGTCGAGGTCCTCGATGTGGTCGCGCAGCGGGGGCAGATGACACGTCAGCACGTTGAGGCGATAGTAGAGGTCTTCGCGGAACTTCCCGTCCTGGACGAGTTGGGCGAGGTCCTTGTTCGTGGCGGCGATGACGCGGGCGTTGGAGGTGCGGTCGCGGGTGTCGCCCACTCGGCGGAACTCTCCTCTCTCGAGGACCCTCAGGAGTTTCGCCTGGCTGGTCGGGGGGAGTTCGGCTATCTCGTCGAGGAAGAGGGTGCCGTCGTTGGCCAGCTCGAAGCGCCCCGCGCGGTCGGCCACTGCGCCGGTGAAGGCGCCCTTGACGTGCCCGAAGAGTTCGCTTTCGAGGAGG
>CAYYCI010000154.1:0-8205 GCA_964470215.1 uncultured Planctomycetota bacterium | reverse complement strand
GCCAAAGCCCACACGCCCCCGGCGCGCTGCCCTCCCGGGTTTCCTCATAGATGTGCCACCAACAACAGGGCGTGGGCAACTTCCGGATCTCAACTCACAAGCGCCGAATCGCAAGACCCGGGTTGCGAACCACACACTCTCGTTCTCCCGTGCCGTCAGGGAACCGCGTTGCGAACTTGCCCGACCACGCCGCTGTGGCTAAACTGTCGAGCAGCCGCTGAAAGGACGCGAGGCAATGAAATCGCTGGTGACAGGCGCTGCGGGGTTCATCGGCGCCAACCTCTGCCAACGCCTCCTCGCCGAAGGCCACGAGGTCGTCGGCATTGATTGCTTCAGCGACTACTACCCGCGCGAGGTCAAGGAGGCGCGGGTCGCTCCCCTGCGCGACCATCCACGGATGACCCTTGTCGAAGCCGACATCCTCGAGGCCGACCTTGTGGGTTTGAGCCGCGGGGCCGACCTTATCTTCCACCAGGCCGCACAGGCCGGGGTGAGGGCCAGTTGGGGCGAGACGTTCTCGATCTACACCGACAACAACGTCCTGGCCACTCAGCGGGTCCTCGAGGCCGCCAGGCGGATCGAGCCGCGGAAGGTCGTTTATGCCTCGTCCTCGAGCGTCTATGGCGAGGGACGCGAGCGCCCGACCCGCGAGAGCGACCCGAAGCGCCCGCTCTCGCCCTACGGGGTGACCAAACTCGCGGGGGAACACCTCTGCCACCTGTATTTCGTCAACTACGGGGTGCCGACGGTCTCGCTGCGCTACTTCACTGTTTACGGCCCGCTGGGCCGGCCGGACATGTCGGTCTGGAAGTTCACCGAGGCGATCCTGCGGGGCCAGCCGCTGGTCGTTTACGGCGACGGGACCCAGTCGCGGGGGTTCACCCACGTGGACGACGTGGTCGAGGCGAACGTGCGCGCGGCACACAGCCGCTACACCGACACCGCGTTCAACGTCGGGGGAGCGGGTTCGGCCACTGTCAACGAACTGATCGCCATGATCGAGGGAATCCTGGGCAAGAAGGCCCAGGTCACCCATGAGCCGTTCGCCAAGGGCGACGCGCGCAAGACCCTGGCCGACATGAGCCGCACCAGCCGGATGCTCGGCCTCGAGCGCCTCATCCCCCTCGAGGAGGGGCTGCCGGGCGCCGTCCTCTCCATCCGCGATTTCTACGGGCTGTGACCGCCCCGACGGAGCCAACGATGCTCTCCGAGCGCGTCCGACGCATTGACGCTTCCGGCATCCGGCGGATTTTCGACCTGGCCGCCACCCTCGAGGACCCCATCAACCTGAGCATCGGCCAACCCGACTTCGACACCCCCCAGCCAATCAAGGAAGCCGGAATCCAGGCCATACTCGACGGCTTCACCCGCTACACCGTCACCCAGGGCATACCCGAACTCCACCAGGCCATCCGCCGAATGCTCGAGGCCACCCGCGGCTTCGAGCCCGAGGGCCTCCTGGTCACCTCCGGAACCTCCGGCGGGATCGTTCTGGCGCTCCTCGCCACCGTGGACCCCGGCGACGAGGTCATAATCCCCGACCCCTACTTCGTCATCTACAAACACGCGGTGAGCCTGTGCGATGGGAAAGCGGTGTTCTGGGACACTTACCCGGACTTTCGTCTTCGTCGCGAGGCCCTCGCGCCGCTGCTCAACGACCGCACGAAGGTGCTCATTCTCAACTCCCCGGCGAACCCCACCGGGGTGGTCTACACGCGGGACGAACTAACGATGGTCGCCGAACTCCTCGAGGGCCGCGACGTCCTCGTCCTGTCCGACGAGATCTACGACTCCTACGTTTACGACGGCGGGTTCGTCTCGATGGCCTCGCTCTATTCCAGGACGCTTTTGCTGGGGGGCTTCTCGAAGACCTACGCGATGACGGGGTGGCGTCTGGGCTATGCGGCCGGCCCGGGCGAGATCATTCGCCAGATGACCAAACTCCAGCAGTACACGTTCGTCTGCGCGCCGTCGTTCTCCCAGAAGGCGGGCCTGACGGCCCTCCAGACTGACCCGACGGCCCACGTCGCGGCCTATCGCCGAAAGCACGACCTCGTCTACAACGGCCTCGTCGAGGCTGGCTACGAGGTCGTTCGCCCCGAGGGCGCCTTCTACGTCTTCCCCAGGGTCCCCTGGGGCACCGATACGGAGTTCGTCGAGGAGGCCATTCGCCGAGGACTGTTGATCATCCCGGGAAGCGCCTTCTCGGAGCGGAACACCCACTTCCGCATCGCCTATTCGGCGCCCGAGGAAACCCTCGAGCGGGGCCTGGCGGTCCTGCGCGACCTGGCCCACGCTCGTTGACCGACCCGCCAACGACGACTTTCCCGACCCGAACCTCACGACCCACGGGGTCCGCGGCAGGGACACGGACTAGCGAGGGAACGCTGCATCACGGCCGGGCGTTTGTCTCGCGCCAGTCCGCCCACCGCTTCAGAACGGTGCCGTCGGGGCGGGCGAGGGTGATCCCCTCGAGGAAAATCTCGCCGGGTCCCGTCCCCGGGTCCAGCCTCAACCCCGTCAGGGTGCCCTTGACGGGCAGTTTTGCCTCGTGGTCGTGCCATTGGCCGTCGTGGTCGAGGCGGACGAAGACGCTGCGGTCGCGGTGGAAGCGCGGGGCGGCCTGGGTCGTCCAGAAGACCTGGCACGGCCCCCGCGTGGCAATCCGCAAGCGGAAGCGCACGACCACCGGCCCGGCCACCTTCGGCACCTCGGCGGTCATCAGGTGGGGGTCGCCGCCGGTGCTGGTGACGCAGAGCTTCCCATCCTTGACCGAGAGGGAACACGTCCCCCCGGCCCGCCATCCGCTCACCGTGGCGAGGGCGTTGGGGTTATAGCGGGGGTTGGGCTTCGGGACGACCGCCCCCGTCTCCTTCAGGTGCCGCTCGATCAGGGCGTTCAGTTCGCGGACCTTCTCCGGCATCTTCGGCGCCAGGTTGTTGGTCTCGCCGATATCGGCCTCGAGGTCGTAGAGTTCGAAGCGGTCGGTCTGGTTCGGGCCGTCGGCGTAGAAGCGAATCAGTTTCCACTTGCCCTTCCTGACGTAGGTTGCGGGCAGGTTGCCGTTGATGGCCACGTAGTGGGGGAAATGACAGAAGATGGCCTCGCGCCCGAGCCTTCCGCCCCGAAGGGAAGGCACGATGCTCATCCCGTCGAACTTCTGGCCGGGCCGCGGCCGCAGGCCGAGCATCTCGAGGATCGTGGGGTAGAAGTCAATGCTCGAGACAACCTGGGCGCTCCGGCTGCCCGGCTCGACCACCCCCGGCCAGACGACGATGAACGGCTCGCGGGTGCCGCCCTCGTAGATGGTGGCCTTGCCGCCGCGCAGCGGCCAGTTGCTGGTGATCGGGCAGTCGTAGGTGTTGCCGCTTCGCGGCGGAGCGACCCAGTGGACGCCGCCGTTGTCGGAGAAAAAGATGATGATGGTCTTGTCGGCGAGGCCGAGGCGGTCAATGGCCCGCACGACGCGGCCGACGTTCTGGTCGAGGCTCTCGACCATCGCGCCCATCACGGGGTGGCGCTGGGGGTAGTTCGGGTCGGCCTTCTTGCGATACTTCTCGATCAAGGCGCTCTTGGCGTCGTAGGGCGCGTGGACCGAGAAGCACCAGTAGTTGACGAAAAACGGCCTGTCCTTGTTCGCCTCGATGAACTTGACGACCTCGCTGGCCACGCGGTCCTCGATGTGCTCGCCCGGCTTCCCTCGCAGGTTGGGGAAGCGCCACGGGGCGAGATACCCCCCGGCGGGGCCTGGGCCGGGCCAGTGGGGGAAGTCCACATCGAAGCCCTGGTGGAAGGGGTCGTAAGGCTCGCGCCCGAGGTGCCACTTGCCGAAGTGCCCCGTGGCGTAGCCGGCGGCCTTCAGCGCCTCGGCCAGGGTGTGGTATTCGGTCTTCAGGCGCGTGACGCTCCGGGGCACGAGCGCCTTGCGGGTCGGCGGGCCGCTCGTCGGCAACTCTTGTTTCAAGATCACCTGTGGCACGTGGCACGAGGGGGTCGTGATCCCTATCCGGCAGGGATAAAGCCCGGTCATTATGCTCGCGCGCGTCGGCGAACAAAGCGGGTTGGCGGCGTAGGCATTGGTGAACATCATCCCCCGGCGGGCCAGGGCCTCGATGTTCGGCGTCTCGTAGAACCGGCTGCCGTAGAGGGATGTGTCGCGCCAGCCGAGGTCGTCGGCCAGGATCAGGACCACGTTTGGCCGCCTGGCGGCCCCGGCCGCGCCTGCCGAGGCCAAAACGCCGGCTGCCCCGAGGCCCAGGCCCTTCAGGAACTCGCGTCGCGTCCACTCGCTCACTTCTTCTCCTTCCGATATGTCATTGCCTCGGTGACCATCCTCGTCGCCAGTTCGAGGGCGAAGCGCAGCCTGGTCGGCCGCAGGGGCAACGGCAGGCGATGGACCGAGCCGCCGACCTCGAGGTTGAACGCTCCATCGTATCCCACCTCGCCGAGCGCCCGAAGCAGCGGCTCCCAGGCGATTGTCCCCTCGTAGGGCAAGCGGTGTTGGTCGTGGGTCCCGTCGCTGTCCTGGATGTGGAGCGCCCTGAGGGCCGGCGCCAAAGCCCGGATGGCACGCGGCTGGTCCAGGCCGGCGATGTGGGCGTGGCCGGTGTCCCAGCAAACCCCCACGACCTCGGGGTCGGTCTGTTCGACCAGCCAGAGGAGTTCCTCGGCGGTGGTGCCGAATCGTCGGCGGGGATGTGGGTGGTCCCAGGTGTTCTCGACCGCGATGCCCACTCCGAGGGAACGCGCTGTCTCGGCGAGGCGGCCGACGATGTCGCGATTGAGCGCTCGCACCTGATCGTAGCCGCCGGGCTCTTCTCCCCAGGGGCGGCTGCTGGTGTGGAGGACGTACTGTCCCACCCCGAGGATAGCCGCGTAGTTGAGCGAGCGGATGGTCGTCTCGAGGCCAGCTGCCGTGTCGGCGTCCGGGTTGCAAAAGTCGAACGAATAGCCGTGGAGTTGTGCGAAGGCCACTCCGAGGTCGTCGGCTCGGCGGCGGACCGCCTCGCAGGCTCGGTCGGGGTCTTCGCGTTCGCCGATTCGCCGCCAATGGGCCTCGGCCACCTCGAGGGTTCGCCAGCCGACCCCGGCGAGTTTCTCGAGCGCCTGCTCCAGCTCCAGTTCCACGAAGGCATCTGTCCAGATCGAAGGCTTCACGTCACCAGTCCTTTTCCAATTGCTAGCCCCGCGCCACGGCTAGCGGCCGCGTTCGGTCTTCTCTGGCGCGAGCGTTTTGCGAAACTCCTCGAGCGAACCTGGGCGAAGGACCAGATAGACCGGCGTCGGACCCGGCGTGAGGGTCCGGGTCGAGAGTTTTCGCCCCATGAGGTCGAGGGCCTCGAGGCGCCTTTCGGCGAGCCGGACCGCCGGCGCCTTTGCCGTTTCGGGTGCCCAGAGGATGGCGACGATGCTCTCGGGCGTTGCGAAGGCGTAGCACCTCGTGTCGTTGCCCAGGTCCACTTTGCCGGCGAAGCGGGCGTGCGGCCCAAGGAGCCAGGCCAGGACGGCCTGGGCGGCATAGACCTTGTGGGGCTCGCCGCCGAATTCGTAGAAGACGCACTGGATGCTGTCGGTGTTGACCCCGGGGGACGTGCCCGCGTGGTAGAAAATCTTCTCGACCCCGTTGGCCAGAGCGATGGCGGCCCAGCGGACGGCAAACTCGGCCTGCTGGCGCTCGCTGGCCAGCGGCTGGTCGAAGCCGCGCGAGGGCAAGGGCACGGCCCAGGGCTCGTCGTCGGCGTAGTAGCCGTACTCGGTCAGCCAGATGGGCTTGCGCCCGCCGTGGCGCTCCATCAAGGCGTTGAGTTTCTCGAGGAGTCCCTCGAGGAATTCCGGCCTCCGCAGGCGCGGGTAGTGGTGGATGTCCACTGCATCAACGGCCTCGAGGCCCCCGTTGGCGAAGAAGAGGGCGAAGTCCCGGAGGATTTGTCCCTCGCGTATGTAGCCGATCCCGGCGAGAATCTTGCATTCGGGGTTCGCGCGACGGGCCGCGCGAGCGAAGACGCGGGTCCAGCGGGCGTAGTCGGCCGCGGTGTAGCCGCGCTGGCGCGGCAGGGCATAGGTGGTGAAGACAGGCTCGTTGAAGACCTGGAACCAGCGGACCCGCCCCCTCAGGTGGGCGACGGCCCTGGCCACGTAGTTCTCGAATTCGGCCTCGTCCCTGGGCGCGTGCGCCACCACGAGGCGGCGGCTCAGGTAGTCGCCCCTGCGCTTGAGGTCCGCCGGCGCCGTGGACGACCACGGCGCGGAGGGGAAAGGCAACAGGCCCAGGACCTTCATCCCTGCGGCCAGGGGACGGTCTATCTGGCGGTCCGTCTCCTCGAAGGTGAATCGCCCCTTCTGCGGCTCGACGTCCTTCCACTTCAGCGACCAGTCCCTCACCCACACCAGCCCCGCGTTCCTGGTCAACTCCAGCAGGTGTGGCCACGGGTAGGCGTGGTTCATTCCGAAGGGGGAATCGGGTGCCTTGTAGAAGGGGATCGAGGCAAGCCTGAGGGTTTTCGTCTCGGTGCCCAGTGTGGCGTGGAGGCGCAGGAATCCGCGCACCTTTGGCCCGGCGGGGATTTCGACCTCCTGGACGACGCGGCCCCGTGCCGGGAGTTGGGTCTTGAGGCCCCCGGACCACACCTCCTGGTCGAAGAAGTCGGTCAGGCGAAGGGAGACGACGGGCGCCGTTGCTTCGGCGCCGCGATTGGCCAGAGCGATCTTCACGACCAGCCTCTCGCCCCACTCGAAGACGTTGCCCGGCCGCTCGGTCCGGAGGCCGACCTCCAGGGGCTTGCGCGGCTGGAAGGGGGTTGGGTGGTCGCCGGCCTCGAGTTGGACGGCGTCAATCCAGAGGGTCGCCGACGCACCTGGCCTCTCTCGCAGGTCGGGGCCGACGAGCGGGAAACACCATCGTCGCCGCGGCACGAAAGGCATGGAGAACCGCTCCCAGCGCGTGCCCACGACGACCTTTTTCTCGAACTGCCGACCCTGGAACTCGCGGACCGCCAGGAGGGCTGGCGTCCCCTCGCTCGCGGCCTTCAGCCAGGCGGAGAGGACGTGTGGCCGCCCCGGCTCGACCGCCAGGTAGCCCCGCGTGGCGACCAGCGGGGCGAGAATGGGCTTGCGCACCAGGTCGAAATAGTCGAAGAAGGCGACCGGCGCTGTCTCCGGCGACAGTTCAATCCGCCACGAACATGAGCCATCGTGGGCCTCTTCGGTCTCGAGGCTGCCGAAGAGGGAGTTCATGCGGGTGGCCCAGTGGGTGTGGGATGGCGAAGCAGAACCCCAATCGGCCGGGCCACACTCGAAACTGGCGTTTGCCACCAGGTTCTTGCCTCCCCGCGGCACGATGTGGCCCGGGCGCGGGTAGTCCGCGCCCGCCTCCTCGAAAACCACGTCGTCGAGCCACAGGGTGCCAGTGGAGGTGAACCAGAACTGGAACCTGGTCGTGGCCGAGGCCGTGCGGGTGGCGGTGAAGATGAACTCGAAGCGTTGCCACCGGGGCGTGGGACAGAACGAGGCGTTCAGCCCGCAGTTCGACCAGTCGCGGGTGTCGGAGAGCGCGACCGAGACCATCTGGGCCTCGATGCCGTGGGCCTTCGCCCAGAAGGCCACGTGGTAGGCGGTGCCGCGACGGACGGGAACCCCCATCTGGCAGACCATCGCGTGGCAGGCGGGGTTCTCGTGGCTGAATCGGGAACAATTCAAGCGCGCCGACTTCCCGCCCTGGCGCCCGGCATCCAGGGTGAGCCTCTGGGCGACGAGCCGGCGGTCACCGGCGGCGGCCCAATGGTCCGGCAGCCCGTCGGAGTCGGCATCGCGCTCGAAGCCTGGATTGCGGACGAGGTTCGCACCCCCGAGCGCGCCCGGGGCAACAAGAAGCGCGAGGAACAACGACCTCTTCCACATGGCCGGCCTCCTCGATGTTGGCGATTGTAGGACTCTCGCCTGGGCAGTTCAAAAGGGCGCTTTCGCCTCGACACAAACCGACCCTCTTGATAAACTCCTCGCCAGCCCGAGCTCGCAGGAGAAAAGCGTTGGAAGCCGAAAAAGGAACCCCCGCCATGCCGAACATCATCTACATCCTGGCCGACGACCTGGGCTACGGGGACATCGGGGCCTTCAACCCCGACTGCCGCATCCCCACTCCCAACATAGACCGCCTGGCCGCCGAGGGCATGACCTTCACCGACGCCCACTCCTCCTCGGCCGTCTGCA
>CAYYCI010000153.1:0-8206 GCA_964470215.1 uncultured Planctomycetota bacterium | reverse complement strand
GGCGTCTCGCCCCGCGTTGGAGGCTGGGACCATGATGCCCAAAACCGCGCTACTCCTGGCCATCCAGGTTTCCATCGTTTCGGCCGGCGGGCGCAACCTCGACCTCGTGCCCCTGGCCAAGGAGGTGTCGCAGCACCATAAGATCGAATTCCTTATCGAGGGCGAGACGGTCGGTGAGAATCCCTACGACCCCGACGAGATTGACCTGCGTCTCCAGATCACGTCCCCCCGCGGCCGCAGCCTCTCGATCCCGGCTTTCTATTACCAGGCTTTCGAGCGGGAAAGGAAGACGCTCGGTCGAAGGCCGAGCGAGTGGCTCTACCCGGTCGGCAAGGCCCAGTGGCGGGCGCGATTCGCCCCGACCGAGCCGGGGGAGTATCGCTGCGTGGCCACACTGCGCGACAGGGCGGGAGAGGCGAAGTCGCCGCCCGTCACGTTCACCTGTCGCGCAGCCAGGGGCAGGGGCTACGTGCGCGTGTCGCGGAGAGACCCACGCTACCTCGAGTTCGACGACGGCACGCCCTTCTTCCCCGTTGGCCAGAACGTGGCCTTCGTCCGCGACACCTACCAGACCGCCGAGATGTTCGACCGCCTGGTCCGCAGCGGCGTCAATTGCGTCAGGGTGTGGGCCTGCTGCGAGGACTGGGCGATGGCCATCGAGGCCCGCCGCAGCGCCTGGGGGCGCTCGTGGGCCTGGCGACCGCCGATCGGCGCCATGCCCGGACGCGACGGCTTCCACCGTGGGGGCCTGTGCGTGGTCTTCGAGGGAGAGTCCGGCGAGACCCTTTCCCCTCAGCCCACCAAGCCGGTCGCCCTCAGGCCAGGGACGAAGTACAAACTCACCGGCGAAGCGATGACGGACACCGGCGTTGGCGTGGCGCTACTGGCGCCCGGGTTGCGCGAGCCGAAGGTCCTGGAGGGTCTCAAGCGCTGGAAGCCCTTCGCTCACGAGTTCACCGCCGCCGACGAGCAATGGACGCTCCCCCGGGTGGGCTTCCGCCTCATCGCCGACTGCACCCTCTACCTCCGGAACCTCTCGCTCCGCGAGGCGGCAGGCGGGCCGGAACTCCTCGAGGAGGCCGACCCGAATCGCCCGGCCCTCGGGGTCTACCACCAGGCCGACTGCTTCATGCTCGACAAGGTGGTCGAGGCGGCGGAGCGACGCGGCATCTACCTCCAACTCGTCGTCTTCACCCGCAACGACTATATGCACCTACTGCATCGGCCCAACTCCGCCGACTACGACCGCGCAATCGCATTCGGGAAGAAACTCCTCAGATACTTCGTCGCCCGCTGGGGCTACTCGACCCACGTGATGGGCTGGGAGTACTTCAACGAGATGGACCCCGGCCTGCCGACCGCGCGGTTCTACACCGAGCTCGGCGAGTTCCTCGAGGCCAACGACCCCTACCACCACCTGCGGTGCACGAGCGACTGGCACTCGCCCTCGAAGGCCTTCCGCCATCCGAAACTCGACACCGCCCAACTCCACTACTACATGCGTCCCTCGGAGGGCGAGCGCTGGAAGGACACCGTGGTCGCGATAACCACGATGGCCGAGCGCTCGAAGAAGGCCGCCCCGGACAAGCCGATTCTCTTCGCCGAGTTCGGCATGACCGACGACCGCTGGGGAAGGCCAAAGGACTTCGCTTTCGACCGCGACTTCCTCCACATCCACAACGCCCTCTGGGCATCGGCACTCAGCGGCTTCGCCGGAACCGTCTGGCCGTGGTTCTGGGACGAAATCCACAAGAAGGACATGTACCACCACTACGCCCCGATAGCCCGCTACGTGGCCGACATCCCGTGGACCACTGCGCGACTGCGCCCTGCACAGGCCGCTTGCTCCGAAGGAGTGAGGGTCATCGGCCTGCGGGGGAGGGATTGCGCATTCCTCTGGCTCTCGGACCCGCAGGCGACCTGGTGGCGGAGCGAACACGAGAAGAAAACTCCACGCCGCATCCAGGCCGCCAGGCTCCAGGTCAAGGGCCTCGAGGACGGAGCCTACACCATCGAGTGGTGGGACACCTGGCAAGGAAAAGCAACCACGACCGCGAGGGCCGCGTCCCGAGATCGTCTTCTCGAGGTCGAGGTGCCGGCCTTCTCGCGCGACATCGCCTGCAAGATCACAGTGGCAAGGGAGGAGGGGAAATGAGGCGGATTCCACTGATTGCTCTCTGGGTTCTCGTTGGAGCCGCGCTGGCCTCCGAGCCGACCGGGAAGCCCCTTTCGCCCGAAGAGGTCAAGGCCGGGCGGTTCTTCCTGAAGGCCGGGCGCCTTGTGGCCGAGGTGATGGTGCCCGACGTGGCAGCGGCTCCCTACGCCGGCCAGCGCTTCGAGACGGGCGGGGTCGTCCTACAGGTCACCCTCGATGGGAAACACACCTTCCTCGGCCGGGAGCCGCGCGGGGCGCGACTCGGCGGCATCGGGCTCATCGAGGAGATGGGCATCTCCCGCGCCATCGGCTACGGGGAAGCCAGGCCCGGCGAGCCGTTCCTCAAACTCGGCGTTGGCCTTCTCGCACGAGGCCGCAAGCCCCGCTACCTTTTCTACCCGCCCTACCGCGAGATCGAACGCTTCCGATGGAAGGTATCGCGGACCCAGACATCCGCCACCTTCCTTCAAGTCGGCAAGCCCTTCAAGGGCTATGCCTACCGCTATCACAAGCGCCTCGTCCTCGACCCAAAGAAGCCGCACCTGAGAATCGAACACGAACTGACCAACACCGGCGAGAAGCCAATCGAGACGGACCAGTACTGCCACAACTTCTTTTGCTTCGACGGCCGCCCGCCCAGCCCCGACTATCTCATCACGACGGCCTTCCCATTGGTTCCAGAGCGCAGCCCATCCGAACTGATGAAGGTCGAGGGGCGGAGCATCACCTTCGTCGAGAAACTGCGGGGCGCGGCATACTCGCGTTTCCGCGGCCAGGGCGAGGGAGCCAAGAGCCATGCGTTCCGCGTCGAGAACCGGGCGACGGGCTTAGCGGTCGAGGTCGGCGGCGACTTCCCCGTCTCGGCATTCGCCCTCTACGCCGACGCCGAAGCCGTCAGCCCCGAAGCCTTCGTTGCCCTGAAACTGGAGCCGAAGAAGACCATCCGCTGGACCCGGACCTACGCCTTCGAGGCTATCCGGCAGCATAGGTAGCACGCCCGTGCTTCTTGGTGTCTCGAGCTTCTCCATCCCAAGAGTACTGCTTTGGTTAACTCGGGATGTAGGTCCTCGGTAGCAGCTGCGAGTTGACCGTACGGTTGTGTTTGCGCTGGCGTAGCGGCTACGGTCGTCGCTCGGTCGCCAGCGGCGAAAGGCCGTTGAAACAAGGAAGCGGGCTGCATACAATAGCGGCACAGGCGAGCTGTGTCGGTTATTGGGGCAGTAGGATGGCGAACGCCCAAGGAATTGCCCGAGCGGTTTTGTGGACAAGGGCCGATGACGAGGAGTACACGTGAGCGCCGGGACACCGAGTGACGCAGGCACGCGGGCCTTTGTTCAGCCAGACCTGTTGCCGGGAATGGATCCGGGGCCGGTGCCGCCGCCCTTGAGGTACCCTGGCGGCAAAGCGCGTGTCGCCAGGCTTCTGTTGCAGTATGCGCCCCCACACAGGGAATACCGGGAGGTTTTTGCGGGAGGGGCCGCCCTCTTTTTTCAGAAGCGCAAGGCAGAGACGAGCTGGATCAACGATCGGCACCCTGGGCTCTACGCCTTCTACGTGGCGGTACGCGATGACTTTGGCGAGTTTGCCGACCTCTGCCGGAAACAGACGGGCGACCTCCGCAGCCTTTTTGAGTATTGGGCGAACCGTCGGGACCTGATGGAAGCAGAGGGCGATAGCTCGATACTTGAGCGCGCGGTGCAGTTCTACTTCATTAACCGCACAGTGTGGGGTGGGCGCGTGGTGTACGATCCGCAGCGCAAGTCGAGGTTATACTTCAGCAATCCGCAGGGGTGGCACAACCTGGAGAGGCGACTCGAGCGCCTTGCTCTCGCCTCCGCCAAACTACAAGGGGTCAAGATCACATGCCTGAGCTTCGAGCAGTGCTTGCGCGAGTGCACCGCGGACACGTTCATATACTGCGACCCCCCTTATATTCGTGACACGTTATGCCACCCAACGGACAAGCTGTACGACCGGAGCTTTGACGAAGAACATCATCGCGCGCTGGCGTCACTCCTCAAGGACACGCCCGCGAAGGTCATGATCTCTTATGACGATTGCCCCGAGGCCCGCGAGCTATACAGCGATGGACCGTGGCGCTTTGTTCAGTTGGAGTGGAGGTACTGTGGACGATATGCTTTGACCAAAAAAGACAAAGCCAACGGGGTGAAAGAGAGAAAGGTCCCCGGGAAGGAACTTCTCATACTCAACTACTAGGTCCGGCGATGGAGGGAGTGAGCGTGCATGGCTATACCCGCAGTCAGATTCTAGAAGCGGTGGTAGCGGCATTCAGAGCGGTCCACAATGGCCGCAGCACTGATGACGTGGTAATTGACGAAAGGCTCAACCGCCAGTTCCTTGCTGCCGCATCTCAACTGGTGCCTGGAGTGCCGGATCGAGACCTGAACTGGTACCTGCTCAATCTGCGAAAGACTGGCAAGCTTGGTCCTGTTACCTCACAGAGCAAACGCCTGCGCAATCAGGAAGAGTATATCCATGCCTCGGAAATCGCTGCGCGGGTCATGGAGGATAAATATGGAGCGACAATAGACCGTCTGCTCTGCGACCCGCGCCTACGATCTGAGTTCGACCATTTGGCGTCATCGGTGGCGCCCGGACGCACCCCCTACGAGTACAGAAAAGCCGCTCTTAAACTTCGCAAGGCGGGGAGACTGAGACCTGAGTTGCTTAAGCGAGTGATGCAGTCGGGAACTCATACCGCCCTCGTTCCGGCAGGCCAACTACTGGCTAATCCTGATCTTCTTCCGCGACTTCCGGGCATCTATATGATCGCCGACGACACGGGTCCACTCTACATCGGCGAGTCGAGTGACCTGCGGTCCAGGGTGATAAAGCACCTTGACCACTCTGACAACAAATCGCTGGCCCATTACCTTTGGGCCCAGGGCATCAAGAGGATAAAGGTCGAGACAATAGCATTTGACAAGTCTTCTCTCGGTGCCAAGTCGTCCAACCGTAAGGCACTTGAGGCAAGCCTGATTGCCAGCAGGCAGCCGCGCTTCAACATACAGCATGCCCTCCGCCGTTTAGGGTGACTTCAAATCACCAAGGGGCTTAGGGGGCTGGCGGAGTGTGTGACAATCCGTTCACGCCCGTGGGCCCCCTAGCCAAGGCCAACTCCACACCTCCCAACCCTCTGTCTCGCCCTAGATCACAAGGGAGTGGGGCGAGACAAACCCCGCTCAGCTGGTAGGGCATCTTGGCGTACTTGACAGGCGAGTCGCGCTTGGATAGAAGCTCCACATGGAAGACCCACAAGTTCGCGTGGGGCGCGATTTGTCCAAGGAGATGTGAGATGCGCGCGGCAACCCTCGTCCTTCTGGCTTTCGCTGTGCCTGCCCAGGCGGCCACCAGGTCGTTTCGCTTCGACGCCCCCTCGGACCTCGCGGCCTGGCGCCTGGAGGGGAAAGCCAGCCTCGACACCGCGAAGCACGCCGGCGAGGGCGGGGCCTCGCTGAGGCTCTGGCCTGGCGCAAAGGCCACAATCGCCCTGAGCGAGGAGAACCGCTCCGGGAAGGTCTCCATGTGGGTCTTCGACGATGGCTCGGCTCCCGCCGACCCCAAGAAGTATGGCTCGGGACCGCTGTGGGGCCTGATCGAGGCCGATGGCTCGATCTTGACCGTCGGGCCCGTCTATGCTCCTTACCTCTCCGGCGACAAGACCTATGCCGCCAGCAACCTCGACCCCCAGAAGAACGAAAGGCCCTGGTGGCACGTTCAGTACCTGGCACTGCGCCGAACGCCCGGCTGGCACAAGTGGACTTTCGATTTCGACCCGAAGGCCGGCCTGAGAATCCTCTACGACGAGGCTGACATCAACGCCCGTCGCAAAGTCTTCAACTGGGACAAGACCGGCTTCGAGGGGATAACCGGCATCGTCATCCTGGGCGACAAGAGCCAGGCGGCGCAGACCGTCTGGATGGACGACGTGGAAGTTAGCCTCGGTCCCGCCCCTTCGGTCAAGCCCATCTGGCCGCCGCCCCCGCCGAGGGACCTCGTGGTCGTGCCACCACAGAAGCCGTGGCTCGCGACGCCGTACGCGCGCTGGAAGAACGGCCCCGGCAAGGACCAGAGTTATTTCCCCATCGCCGTCTGGCTCCAGGACCCCAAGAACGCCCCGCGATTCAAGACGGCGGGATTCAATCTCTACGTCGGGCTTTGGAAAGGGCCGACCGAGGGGCAGCTCGAGGCCCTGCGGAAGGCTGGGATGCCGGTCATCTGTGCCCAGAACGAGGTCGGGCTGCGCCATCGCGACGATCCCATCATCGTCGGGTGGATGCACGGGGACGAGCCGGACAACGCCCAGCGCCGTCCCGACGGCAAGGGCTATGGCCCGCCGATCCCGCCCGCGAAGATAATCGCCGACTACCAGAGAATGCGCACCGCCGACCCCACCCGCCCCGTCATCCTCAATCTGGGCCAGGGGGTAGCGTGGGATGGTTGGCGGGGCAGAGGCGTCCGCACCAACCACCCCGAGGACTATCCCGAATACGTCAAGGGCTGCGACATCGCGTCCTTCGACATCTACCCGGTCGTTCACCGCAGCGACGTCGTCAGGGGCAACCTGTGGTATGTGGCGCGGGGCGTCAGTCGGCTGCGGCGCTGGACAGCCGACGAGAGGGTCGTGTGGAACTGCATCGAGTGCACGCGCATCTCGAACCTGAGCGTCAAGCCCACCCCCGAGCAAGTTCGCTCGGAGGTCTGGATGGCGCTGATCCACGGCAGCCGCGGGCTGATCTATTTCGTCCACCAGTTCAAGCCGAAATTCATCGAGGCGGCATTGCTGGCCGACCCCGAGATGCTCGCGGCAGTCACCAAACTCAACCGCCGGATCCACGACCTGGCGCCCGTCCTCAACAGCCCGACCGTGCCCGACGCCATGAAGGTCTCCTCCTCGAACCCCATCACGCCGGTCCACGCGATGGTCAAGCGCCATGGGGGCGCGACGTATCTCTTCGCCGTCGCCATGTACAAGGAACCGACGAAGGCGACCTTCGAACTCAGCAGCCTCGAGAAGGGGAGGGGAGAGGTGCTCGAGGAAGGCCGAACGGTCGAGTTGCGCGACGGCCGCTTCAGCGACTCCTTCGGCGCCTACCAGGTTCACATCTACCGATTCAGGTAGCGCCGGCGAGCCGATGCCGAGCGGCGCGTCACTGAATCGTGAACGAGAGGTCGCAGGCCAGGACGCTCGCCCAATTGCCGCTCCACGGCTCTCGCTCGTGGAAACTCTCCTCGGTCAGGATCAATTGGGCGTCGTAGTAGCCGGCAGGCAGACGGCACTCTCCGGGCAATGCCCGGCCCGGCTCCCATTCCGCATAGACGGCCACCGCCTCCTCTGGAAGCGGCGAGTCGTACCAGCCGCTCTCCGGGAGGGCGACGAGGGTGTGGTGTCGCGGAGGAGAGTCGTTCTCGCGTGGTGGCCGCTGGGTAGTCTTCCACAACACGTGGTAACTAGACTCGAGCGAGAGGTCTTTCGATGCCTCGCCGCGGGCGTCGGTGAGGATGAAGTCGAAGAGAAGATAGCCGGTGAAGACGACGCGCGAGGTCTCGTCGGCGAAGTTCCGAGACCTCCGTTCGTGGTATTCGGCGTCGTTGCTTCGCCAGGCCCGGATCAGATTGTCGGAGGCCGCATCGAATTGTTCGGCCCACCATCGGCCTGCGAGGCCGAGTTGCTCGTTTGCCCAGTCGTCGCCATCCTCGCCGAAGATCGCCGTCGGCTTGCCGCCCAACTTGATCTGGTAGGCGAAATTGGGCTTGAGTCCCCGCGCGACCAGCCGCCCTGCCAGTGTGTTGCCCGAAGGCCCGAGTTGGACCTCGACGACCGCCTGGTCGTAGGAGAAGTTGCGGCGCTTCGCCTCGGCAAATGGCCTGGAAGCAGCATCTGCCCAACGAAGGTTCTCCACGCGGTAAGCCAAAGGGTTCAACCTGGTCATGACGACTCCCACGCGAAACTTGGCTCGATCGCCTACTAGAAGAGGGTTTGTTGGCCGCCGCGGTGGCGGTCGAGATGGCGATAGGCCAGGTCGGTGG
>CAYYCI010000152.1:0-8230 GCA_964470215.1 uncultured Planctomycetota bacterium | reverse complement strand
CAGGAGGCCATCGAGAGGTCAGGGTCTTTCTGGATGATGGTGATCTCGGCGCTCTGGTCGAGGCGCCTGGCCCTTGCGGCGGCTTTCGGCCCGGCCGCCGAGCCGCCAACGACGACGATTCGCTTGCCCATCCCGGCTCCTTTCAAAAAAAGCGTTGCTTGCGGCCAACTGGCCGCGCGGTTCAGCGTTTTCAGGTGAAGCGGCTCGGGCCGCCACAGACGCTGCCCGGGCTGCCCGAACCACAGCCGAACGATGAGAAGAGTCTCCTGAGTTCGGAACTGCGGCAACGCGGACAGGTCGGCGTCTTCCGCTCCCCGGCTCGGACCAGCACCTCGACCACCTCACCGCATTTCTCGCAACGATACTCGAAGATCGGCATCCCTCGTCCCCTTTGCTCCTCGAAGACTAGCGCCGCCTCGCCCGCGGGTCAAGTGGTGTCGGGTTCCTGGCTTGCCAGATAGATCACACATTCGGTTCGGAACTTGCAAGCGCGCCCGGGTTCCGGACAGGTCACCTCGCCGGGCAGCAGGGGCGCATTACGCTTGCGACAGAGCGCTCTCGGCTTGATTCTCATCGCTACGCTCCCTCGTCTGGCAGGTGGCGTTCGAGGGCCGCCAGGAGGGTCTCCTTCGGCTGGACGCCGACGAAGCGCTCGACCTCGCTGCCATCGCGGAGGATGACCAGGGTCGGTATGCTGCGGATGCCGAAGCGGGCGGCCGTCTGGGTGTTCTCGTCAACGTTGATCCTCGCGACTGTCGCCCGCCCGGCCAGCTCTCTGGCCAGTTCCTTGACGATGGGGGTTTGCATGTGGCACGGCGCGCACCACGGCGCCCAGAAATCAATCAGCACAACGCCTTTCCGGGCGGCAGCGGGGAAATCGCGGTCGGTCAGTTCCACGACGCCGGTTGCTTCGGTCATTTCTGCCTCCTTTCCCGTTGTTCGGCTCAGACAGGGAAAGAGCAAGGCGCGTGCCAAACCCCGGCTACATCTCTAAGCGCGTGTGGTTTCGAGGGATCGGGCAGAAGGAGCCTTTCGGGTGCGCCGTTGCACGACGCAGCGCCACGTTGCATTGCAGCGTTGCATCAGGAGGTTATGCCCAACCGCTTCATTCGCCGCCAGACCGTCGTGCGGTCAACCCCCAGGCGACGCGCCACCTCGGCCTTGTTCCAGCCGCATTCCTCGAGGAGGGCGAGGAGCCCCTCCCGGGTCGTTCCCCGGACGGTCCGAGGCCCGCTGGCGTGTCGCTCTGCACAGGTCTCGTGCCTCAGTTCGGCCTTCCGCACCTCGACGGGGAGGTCGAAAAGCCCAATCTCGCCCCCAGGACAGGTCACGAAGGCGTGTTCGATGGCGTTCTCGAGTTCGCGGACGTTTCCCGGCCAGCAATGGTCCAGCAGCGCTCGCATGGCGTCGGCCTCCAGGCCCGTGATCGCTTTCCCCGTCCGCTCGTTCAGTTCTGCGATGAGGTGCTCGATCAGCACCGGGATGTCCTCCTTGTGCTCTCGCAGGGGCGGGACGTGGATGGGGAAGACCTTCAGGCGGTAGTAGAGGTCCTCGCGGAACCGCCCCTCGCGCATCAACTCGCGGAGGTCGCGGTGGGTGGCCGCGATGACGCGGACGTCCATCTTTCTGGTCGCGCTCTCGCCCACTCGCTCGAACTCGTGGTCCTGGAGCACGCGGAGGAGTTTGAGTTGTATGAGGGGGCTGATGTCGCCGATCTCGTCGAGGAAGATGGTGCCGCCGTCGGCCAGCTCGAAGCGCCCGGTCTTGTCGTGGTGGGCCCCCGTGAACGCGCCCCGCACGTGGCCGAAAAGTTCGCTCTCGAGGAGCGTTTCCGGTAGCGCAGAGCAATTGACCTTGACGAGCGGACGCTCGCGCCTGGGGCTCAGGTAGTGGATGGCGCTGGCGACCAGTTCCTTGCCCGTGCCCGTCTCCCCGGTGATCAGCACCGTGGCGTCCGAGGCCGCGGCGAGTTCGATCAGCGAGTAGAGCTCCTGCATGGGCCGGCTCTTGCCCACGATGTTTGCCAGGGAGTAGCGCTCGGAGAGTTCCGAAGCGGCCTGGGCGGCTCGCTCTTCGGCCCGCTTGAGCGCCGTCAGGTCGGTGAGGGTCTCGACCGCGCCCGCCGGCCGCCCCCCTTCATCGCGGAGCACGCGCGCATTCTTCAGCACCGGCACCCTCGAGCCATCCTTCCTGCGGACCTCACACTCGACGTTCCTGACCTCCCCGACCGAGAAAAGCCCGCAATAGCATTCGCTCCCGCGCTCGGCCACGACCCGCTCGCAGGCCGAGCAACACAGGATGTCGCACCGCTGGCCGATGACCTCCTCGGCCCGGTAGCCCGTCAGTCGCTCCATCGCCCGGTTCCAGCCGGTGATCTTCCCGGCCGTATCCACGGTGAAGAGCCCGTCGGCCATCGTGTCGAGGATGGCCTGGAGTTTCCGCGCTGCGTCCGTGTCCTTCATTTCGCACTCCGCCACTCCCATGTGATTATAACCAGCCCGTCGCGCCGTTCCAGCCGCGTTGGAGCCGGAGGAGATCGCCCATTGATTTCGCGCGGTGAGCTCGTGCGGGTCGGCGAGCCCCTCACCGAACGGCGAGGCTGCTGAGAGGATACCAGCCGTCGGCGCCGCGGCCTCGTGTGCCCAGGCGAATGGCCGGGCACACGGGGTTGGCGCTCGAGGATGGTCGGGTCGTTCGGGTCCGGGACCGTGACAACTGAGCCATTGTTGCGCCGAGTCGTCACTGTCCTGGCGCCCAGGTCCTTGAGCCCCTTGGGCTAGGCTGTGGACGATAATAGGTGTTTCAGCCAGAGACGGGTGAATCCGATTGGGATGAAGGACTTGAAGTTTGCCGCCAGTTTGTCGCACCGCGTGGCGATGCGGCGGAACTCCTTGACGTTGCCAATGAGGCGTTCCACCACGTTGCGGCGCCGGTATGTCTCCTTGTCGAACCCTTGTGCCGAGGGAGGGTATGTCCCGTCGTGGCGCCGCCGGTGGGCAATGATGGGTTCGCTGCCTCGACGCCGAAGGTCCTTGCGCAGTGGCTCGCTGTCGTATGCCTTGTCGCCGGCCACCCGCTCAAAGCGTTTCCGGGGGGCCGGGCTTGCCCCCGACGGCCACTCCGTCGAGCAACGTGGTGGCCTGGGTCACCTCGTGTTGCTCCCCGGGTGTGATCTCGACGACTACAGGCTTTTCCTGGCCTTCGCACAGGACGTGGATCTTCGTCGTAAGGCCGCCCCGGCTTCGGCCCAGGGCTTCGCGTTTTCGGCTTTCTACGGGCGTGGAGCCCCCTTTTTGGCCCCAGCCGCATGCTTGTGGGCTCGCACCACGCTGCCGTTCATGGCCGCGAACTCGAAGTCGATGCGGTCGGTGGTGAGGATCGTGAAGCCCGAGACGCTCCTGGCCTGGCAGCGCCGTTTGGAGCGGAAGAAGTGGGATTACTCGAGGCGTCGTGGGCGCGGGGCCGGGCGTCCCCGAACGCCTGGCGATATCGAGGCGCTGGTGTGCCGAATGGCGCGCGAGAACACGTGGGGCTACAAGCGCATCCACGGTGAAGTGAAGAAGCTGGGCCTCTGCCGAATCATTTGCCTTTCCTGCCTTCGAGAGAATTGCTGCAAGAATGCCCAACTGGCTCGCCAAGGTTGTACAGCGCATATCGAGCAAAATGTCCGTTGATGTCGTCGGCGTATTGTTCGAGAACGGTTTTAGCCTTTCCGGTTCGGTCACTGCAGCGGTGGAGCAGCGCGGCGGTGATCAGTTCCCGGTAGCAACGGTTCAGATGCCAGGGGTCTCTGCGTTTGGTGGGAGCGGCCCGGGAATCTTGCTGCTTGACGACAGGACACGTGACTGCGTGGCCAGTGAAACCTGGTGTGCTCAGCAGCTTGGCCAGTGGACCCGCGGCGGCTGACGGGTAGCCGTATCGCTGCAGCGCCAAGGCCATCGCCTTGTAGTGGGAAAGGGCGTGGCCGGGCTGGATCTGTTCGACCTTGCGCAACAAGGCGTCCAAGCCCTCAGGCGCCTGGCTGAAAGCCAGGGCGATGACCACGCGATCCAAGTCGCTGTAGACGTTCCCTACGGCGCGGCTGCGGCTTAAGGGCACGCCCTTGTCCCAGCCCTCGCGCTCATCGAGCGCGGCGATCAGCGTAGGCGCACCCGTGGGATCACCGAGGATGCCGAGTACGCGAGCGTAGCGCAGTTTCGCCTCGGCGTCGCGTGTCTCGTGGTAATGCGTTCGGAGGAGGGGCTTCGCCCGCTTCGGGTGGGCAACGATCACGGCCAGGGCGGAGAGCAGCGGGATCTGCTCCTTCGCCAGTTGGGGATCGCCGACCGCACGAACGGCTCTGGCGATCGCTTGATCGTTCATCGGGAAGGAGTCCCCATCGTTGAGCACCCGCTGATCGAGAACACCCAGGGGAACGAGTTTCCGCTGTACGGCCTTGATGTCGACCTGGCGGGTGCGGCCGCTGGTTTCCAGGGCGGCCATCGCGGCAGCCACGCCGGCGGCGTACCCCTGATTCTGTAGGTCGGCTTGCATCCGGATCAAGGTCATCGTGTCCCGCTGGACGCCGCATCCGAGGCCGACCACCAGAATGCCGTCCAAATGCTTTGGAAGCAGGCAGCGGTAGGGGAGATCGGTATGAAACTTGGGGCCTTTGGCGTCCGCCAGCAGCAAAACCGGATCGTCAGGGAAGGCGGCCGCGTCGAAGTTCGCGTAGTGCTGGCTAATGGTGTCCGGGAAGGTGCGATGCGTGAGGATGTCGCTCACGGTCAGCATGTAGTCGCCGACGATGCGCCGGCGCTCCCGCGAGTCCACCAACTGGCCCACGTCGAAGGCGTTCGCCTGTTTCTGCTGAAGCATCAATCGCTTTTCGGTCATCAGGTGCCACACGTCGCGCACGTCCGTATCGTCCACGATGGTGTACGCAGTGTTCCAGCCTCGCCGTTTGAGGTGGCAACGCGGAAAGCCGGCTATCTGGACGTTCAAGGCGCCGTTCTCGGTGATCCCGTATTGGCTCGCAGCACCCGCCGCAGCGGCGATATCGGCATTGCCCGTGGCGTCGATCACCGTCTTAGCCAGCACGGCGCCCCGTCCCCACGGCGTGGCCACCACGACGCCGATCACCTTCCGGCCGTCCAGCAGTGCGCCACAACCCATGGCGCCGAGCCACACCTCGGCGCCGGCCTCCAGCAACTTCCGCCTGAGCCACTCCGCTTTGGCGGCTATCGTAGGGATGCGCCCCGCCTCCTTTGCCTGGAGATACTCTCTTGGAAATCCCTTTCTCCGCCCGAACCAGTATCCGTCGATCAGACCGGCAGTGGAGACGCCTCCCAGTTCGTACAGGTATTCCACGACCAGCACCCGTGCTCCGGACCTGGCAGCAGCGATTCCGGCTGGCGTCCCCGACGTGCCGCCGCCGACGACCGCGACGTCGAAACGGCCGATGACGGGCAGCCGTCGAGGGCCGGCCGGGACTTTGCCGATGACCATCGATCGGATCCCGTCCAGGTTTTCCGCCACGGTCGCCACGAGTCCGTCGGAGGTCGGCTGTTCGGGCAGCTCGACCGCCTTCGCTTCGGCCATCTGTTTGGCTTCCGCCGCCGCGGCCGCGCCGATCCGTGCTCCGACGGCCATGAACTCCAGCGGTCTCAAGTACGCCTCGGCCGCTCGGAGGCCGAGGTCGGCGTGCGCACTGAGCACGTACAGCCAGCTTATTCCCTTGGGGCGGAAAGGTCCCATTGCAACGCGGGCCGCCCCGGGCCAGGCCTCGACGCGCCGCTGACCAACGATCGTATCCGGCGGCACAGTCCAGAGCGTCTCCGAGGCCCACTCGGCCATCGGCGTGAAGGTCATGTCTCGCGCCTGTTGCTCCACCTTCATCCAGGCGCGGTAGCCGTCTCGGTCCAAAGGGAGTTGGAGACGATACTCGTAGACCGGCAGTTGATAGGTACTCCCCCGCTTGTCGGTGCCCTCGAGCATGAAGTCCTTCTTGGCCCCGACAATGCATTGACCGGTGCATAGCGTGCCGCCGATCACGACACGCCGGAACGTGCGAAGACCGGCGACGAATGGCCGGAAGCGGGCCCCAGCCAGTCGGGCCACCACAGCGTGATCGGTAGCATCGATAACCACCTTGGCTTTCACCGCCTGACGGCCACTGCGATTGACCATGGCCACGCCGGCAATGCGGCCGGCCCTGTCCCGCAGGACATCGGTCACCATGCAACCGGTCAGGTAAGTTACTCCCGCTTCAAGCAGCGCCTGGTCCATGGCCGCCTTGACGCGGAGCGGCTTAGTGACCCGCCCCCGGCCAAAGCACGCCTTGGCCAGCGGCGACTTCGGCCGTTCGTGCTCCTCAAGCCAGAGACGCAATGTCCCACAGATGTCCGTACCGAGATAGGGCCGGGGCGCGATCAGAAAGACCCGCGCCCCTGACTCGGCTGCGGTGCAAGCAGCATGGACTGCGGCCGAGGAGCCCCCTACGACCACGACATCGACGTCCATGACGAGCGGGATATCTTTGGCTGGCTCGGTAATGTACTCCGAGGAGGATTGCACCGCTGAAAAACAAAGCGCCACGATCAAGGGACACACTTGCATGGCTCTTTTCCTCTCGTCCAGGTTTACTATCTTGCGCCGACGTCCCGCGTGCTGAACGAGTCGAAACGAGGATATGAACCAGCCCGGACCACCGTTCCCCGCACTCGGGGCATTCTCAGAACGAGACCTTGGGGACCACGCAGGGCGTCCCCTTCCACTCGCGTCGCAAACTCTTCCGCACCTTCCTGATCTTGTCGCTCCCGCAGGTCGGGCATTCAGTGAGTTTGAGCATTGTCGTTCCCTCTACAGGGCCTTCTTCGACGAAACGATGGTGTAGTCGGTGTCTGCTCGTCCCACAGAGCGGAGCGCCCCCTTGGTGTAAATGAGTGTGCTACTGAGGTTGGTGTTGATGATGACGTAGAGCTTCTCTCTGGTGCGCCTGCGCGCCGGGCACCTGGAGCGTGGGGTCTTGTGAATGGCGCTTGCCGTGACGACCTCGATGACGTCGGCTTCGCTAAGTCCGTCTTGATGCGGGCAAGCACGTCCAACAGCCACCCTGCTCGCGATTGCTACCACGCCACCATCCTGGGTTTCAGCCCCGGGGCACTCACGGCGCGAATTGGAGTACGCCCGCATTCGCCACGTCCCAACTGTAGCCGCCCGTGCCGCGCCACATCAGCCAGGCCGGGGCGGCGGTCTTGCGGACCGTGAGGTTGAACTCCAGTTTCCTGTGCTTAGCGGGCTCGATGCCCAGCGCCCCCAGGTCTATGACCATCTCGGCCGTCCAGCGGTTCTTGGCGAGAATCTTCGCCGCGAACTTCACGGCCCTGGCGGCCTTTTTGGCGATGGCTTCGGGCGCGCCGGCCTCGGTGCTGCTCTCGAAGTGGCCGCCCGCGAAGCCGCGCAGGACGAGGATCGCCGCGGCCTTGCCCTCGGCGGGATTCCGCAGCGCCACCTCCACCGCGTCGTCCTGGCCCCACCTCGAGCCGGTCTTGAGTGGCTTGGCGGGGTCGACGCCGTTGTCGAACGCCACGCGGAGGTTGCCGTCCTGCCACACCACCGTGGCCGTGGAGGGCGGCTTGAGCTTCGCGCCCTGGATGCCCTGCTCGATGGTCAGTTTGACGGGCTTGCCGGGGCGGAGCCTTGCCACCGGCGGCGGGCCTTTCGGCACGCGGGGCCTCGGCGATGGCGGCTGGACCGTGGGCCGGACGGTGTGGTGGACTGGCCACGAGGCGCGCTCGGGGCTTTTACACAGGCCGATTTTCTGGAACGGGATGGGCTGGAAGCGGAGTTTCCAGGCGGGGGAGTCCTTGCGGAGCTCGAAGCTGGCGGGCGGCTTGCGGACGAAGCGCGGATCGGTGCCGACCAGGTTGTTGCGCATGACCACATAGCGGCGAGCGCGAGCGTCCACGTCGTTCCAGCGCTCGCCCACGAAGATGTTCCGTTCGACCACGTTGCCTTTCGGGGCGTAGGGCTCGTCGTCGAGAATCTTCAGGAGTTGCGGGTAGCGGGTGCTGTATGGCGGCTCCATGAAGCGTATGCCCTTGTGCGTTCGCTTCTCGCGTGCCTCTTTCACCCAGCCTTCGGTGTGGTATTTCGCCCAGCCGAGTGCGCGGGAGTCTATGTGGAGTGCTCGGGGGCAGTCCACGAAGATATTGTTTGCCACGCGGTTGTCGCGTCCGCCGCCGATGAA
>CAYYCI010000151.1:0-8250 GCA_964470215.1 uncultured Planctomycetota bacterium | reverse complement strand
CCGCAACGGCACGTGGGTGAACGGCCGGCTGGTGCGCAAGACGCGAGCGCTTTGCCCATCAATCCAATGTTCACCGGCAGGGAGCATGGCCGAATGGAGCGAACTGGTCGGCGGCCTCTCGCGCGAACGCCTCCGAGTGGCGCTGCTCGTTGACGATGCCGACACCCCAGACAGGCCGCTCGTCCAGGACCTCCCGCGATTGTTGGAGGCGCGGGGAGCGACAGACGCCTGCCGCGTCGTCCTCGCCGGCCGACGCCGGCCCCGGGGCGTCGCTATGGCCGAAGAGGCCGAGCTGGTGGCCAGCCTCGGCCCGCTGTCGCGGGAGCAGGTCGCTGCCTACCTGAGGCATCGGGTGCGTGCGGTTTCGGGTTTGGTGGGCAGCGTGTTCGCCTCGGACGCTATTGCTCTGATCGCCGAGCATTCCGGCGGGGTGCCCAGGTTGGTGAACAACCTGGCCGACCTGGCGCTCTTCGCCGCCTTCAAAGCGGGGCACAGAAAGGTGGCGGTCGAGCACGTCGAGGAGGCTGTCCGCCGCGCGCTCGGCTGAGAGACTGGCGAATCCTGAGAGGAGCGCCGTATGGCCGCTCGCGTGACGTTCTGTTGTTGTCTCCTTTCGCTCATCGCCGTCGCAGGGGGATTCCGCGACGGGTTCTCGCGGCGCGAGAAGACCGCGCGGAACTGGGAATTCCTCGGGCTGGTGTGGAGGGTCGAAGGGGGTGTTTGCGCTTCGCGCGACCCCGAGCGCGCGTTCGCCATTCTCACCGCGCTCCCACACGCGCGCAAACTCACCATCGAGGCCACCGTCGAGGTCAACAAGCCGCTTGCGAAGGATTGGAAGGTGGCCGGCCTGGCGGTGGTCCGCGACGAGCGGAACTTCTGGCACCTCGCCTTCGTCGAGGCTCCGGAGGGCCAGGGAAGGCGCCGCTACGTCGAGCTGTGTGAGATGCTCGATGGCACCTGGCTCGCCCAGAACGAGCCCGGGTCGCGCCTGGAGGCCCTCCCGGCCAAAGGCCCCGAGTTCCGCTGGGAGTACGGCAAGAGATATCGCCTTCGCCTCGAACTGTCGCCCGAGGCAATCGCCGGGACGGTAATGACACCCGAGGGTGAAATCCTCGTCCGCAGGGGTTATAAGATGGGCGGGCGAGCCGTCCGGGCAGGCCGTGCCGCGCTGACCAACTCCGGCTTCGACGTGGCATTCGACGAGGTGGAAGTAAGGAGCGAAATGCCCGTGCCGCCGCCCGAGGAAGAAAAAAAGCCCGTGCCCGCCTACACCCAGGCCGGCCGCGTGGCGCTGCCGGAGGAGCCGCGCGGGAAGGCCACAGGGTTCTTCCACCGCGAAAAGATCGCCGACCGCTGGTGGGTGATTGATCCGAACGGTCGGCCTTTCTTCATCATCGGCACCGACCACGCCAACTACCGCGTCCACTGGTGCGAAAAACTCGGCTACGCCCCCTACCACCGCAACATGGTCGAGTTGTTCAAGGGGGACGAGGCCGCCTGGGCCGCCTCTACCGCCGAGCGACTTCTGGCCTGGGGCTTCAACTCGCTGGGGGCGAACCACTCGCCGTCGCTGCGCCATCGGGGCCTCGCCTGGATGGGCTTCGCAGCCTTCGGCACCGGATTCGCCAGCATCGCCGACATCTGTCCAAAGACCACCTGGACCGGCTTCCCTGACGTCT
Organism: uncultured Planctomycetota bacterium; assembly: GCA_964470215.1. Taxonomy (GTDB): domain Bacteria; phylum Planctomycetota; class PUPC01; order DSUN01; family DSUN01; genus CAYYCI01. Next base: position 6,571 of record CAYYCI010000151.1, on the reverse strand, counting down.
TCGACCCTCGCTTCGAGCGCTACTGCGACCTGAGGGCGCGCCGCGAGTGTGCCCCACACAGGCAGGACCCCTGGCTCCTGGGCTACTTCCTCGACAACGAACTCGAGTGGTTCGGCAAGGAACATCGTCCGTGGTCGCTGACCGACGAGGTTTTCAAGAAGCCGCCGAGCAGCCACGGCAAGCGGGCGCTCATCGCTTTCCTCGAGAAGCGCTACCCCACGGTCGAGCAACTCAACGAGGCGTGGGGCACGAAGGCCGCCTCCTACGAGGCAATCGCCCAGGCCACCGAGCCGCTACGCCACCACACCGAGCGCGGCCTGAAAGACAAACTCGATTTCCTCGCCCTCATCGCCGAGAGGTATTTCTCGATCACCACGGCCGCTATCCGCCGCCACGACCCCAACCACATGGTCCTCGGCTGCCGATTCGCGGGCTGGGTTCCGCCCGGGGTGGCGCGCGTGGCGGGGAAGTACTGCGACATCTTCTCCATCAACTGCTACCGCTGGGTGGACATCGAGACGGGCGAGGTGCGGGGCTTCGAGCGCGACCTGGCGACCTGGCACGCCGAGAGCGGGCGGCCATTGATGATCACCGAGTGGAGTTTTCCCGCCCTCGACAGCGGCCTGCCCTGCAAGCACGGGGCCGGACAGAGGTTCGACACCCAGGCCCAACGTGCCAAAGCCTTCACCATCTTCCAGAGGCTATTGTTCGCCACACCGTTTGTGGTCGGGTCCGACTACTTCATGTGGGTGGACGAGCCGGCGCTCGGAATCTCCACCACGTTCCCCGAAGATTCCAACTACGGCCTCGTGGACGTGAACAACCGGCCTTACAAGGAACTCGTCGAGGCCGCCTCGAGGCTCAACCCCCGGGTTTATGACTACCACTCAGCAAAGACCGTCGCGCTGAAAACTGGAATCGCCACCGACCCGCTCCGGGTGGTCGCGACCAACTCGGGCCAGATGAAAGCCCAATCCCAACTTGAGATAACGATCAATGGTCGCTCCGAGCGACGCGCGCTGCGAGTGGCGCCTGACGGCAAGGAGGAGTTCCCGCTGGCCGGGCGGGGCGTGAGGCTAATCCGCGCGGTCGCGGACCCCGACGCCACGCTTCCCGAGGTCCGCCGCAGCGACAACGCGGCCGTCTTCCTGGACACCTCGTCCGCGCCAGTGCCCCGCGCCCTGCCCAGGCTCGACGACGAGACAGGACGGATGACCATTGCGGTCGCGAACACCAGCGACATGCCCGCGAGCGATGTCCCGGTGGCGATGACGCTCGGGAGCCTGGACCCAAGAACCAAGGGCGCCACGGTCTTCTGGTTGAGCGACGATGGCAAGGTGGAGGCGGAACTCCCCGCCCAGATTGACCGGCTATCGGATGGCGCCCAACTGGCCCTAGTGGTCCCGACCCTCGCCGCGTCGACCGCGCGAGCGGCTCTCGTGGTATTCCGCTCCCGTCGGACAGGGACGCCCGCTGTCGCCTTCGAGCGAGCGGGCCAGGCTTGGAAGGCCGACAATGGCATCCTCACTCTCGTCAAGGACAAGCCGGGCGGCAACGCCTTCGACCGAGTCCTCCTGCGAGGCAAGGAGGTGGGCCTCTTCGTCCCGGTCATCTGGCAGGACGTCGGGGAGAACCTCTGGCCGAGGCCTCAATCGGCCAGGGTCATCTCGGCGAGCAATGGCCCGGTCCGCCTGGTCCTGGACATCGAATTCGCATTGAACCCCGGAACGCAATCAGGCGCCCGCACGGCCGTGGACGAGAAGGGCCGGTTCGCCTCGATCCAGAGAGGCCCCGCGGGTTTCAAGACGGCCTACCGCTTCATCATCTATCCGGCGCGTCCGTGGTTCGGCGCGCAGTTCCTCTGGCTCGAGAACACCGACACCAGGCCGTGGGCCTTCCAGGCATATTTCCACTACGCGCTCTCGAGTCTGGCAGGCGACGCGGCCGACGACGAGGTGGGCGGCCCGGGCGTGCCCAACTACTATCGCCACGACCAATTCGTCCTGTGGTCCGACCCGGACGCGCGCCTGCACTACGGAATCTGCGCTGGCCGCAGGGGCGAGTTCGAGATGCTGTTCTGGAAGGACGCCGCAGGAAACCAACACGCCGACGTTCGCCGCCGGATCGGCATCAGACTCAGACCGGGCCAACGCTACTCGTCTCCCCAGCCGGTCGCCCATGTCTTCGCTGCTCGGGGCGAGCCGGCCGATCGCCCGTGGAAGGCCGTCGTGGAGGGAGCGAGGGCCCTGGGCGGCATTATGCTCCGGCCCTGTCGCTGAGTTCTCCCCGCTCCGGTTTGACGAGCCGCAGGTCATTTGCTGCAATAGCGACCAGACCAGCATCCAGGAGAAAGGCCAAATGAAGAAGGGAACAGGCGTTTCGCGGCGCCACTTTCTGGCAGGGGCCGCCTTCGGGCTGACGGTGGTCGGGCGACACGTCCTCGGCGGGCCAGGCCAGCAGGCGCCCAGCGACACTCTCGGGGTGGCCGGCATCGGCTGCGGCGGCAAGGGTGGCGGCGACGTGCGAGGAATGTCCAGCGAGAACATCGTCGCTCTGTGCGACGTGGACGAGCGGCGCGCCAGCGGCACCTTCCGACGCTACCCCAAGGCCAAGAAGTTCAAGGACTTTCGGGTAATGCTCGAGAAGATGGATAAACAGATAGACGCCGTAACCGTCTCCACCCCTGACCACGTCCACGCCCCGGCCTCGATGATGGCCATCAAGATGGGCAAGCACTGCTTTACCCAGAAGCCGCTGACCCACGACATCTACGAGTCGCGCATGTTGGCCCAGGCCGCCCGCGAGAAGAAGGTCATGACCATCATGGGCATCCAGGGCCTCTGCTCGGAAGACCATCGCTTGCTGTGCGAATGGATTTGGGCCGGTCTGATCGGGGCCGTTCGCGAGGTCCACATCTGGACCAATCGCCCCATCTGGCCCCAGGGCATAGACCGCCCGAAGGACACCCCGCCGGTCCCGAAGGGCCTCGACTGGAACCTGTGGCTCGGCCCCGCGCCCTACAGGCCCTACCACCCCGCCTATGTGCCGTTCAAGTGGCGCGGATGGTGGGACTTCGGCACCGGCGCACTGGGCGACATCGCCTGCCACGCAATGGACGTGTTCTTCTGGGCGCTCAAACTCGGCGAGGTCAAGACCTTCGAGGTCGAATCGGTCAATTCGCCCGTCAACGCCGAGACCTATCCGAAGTGGTCGATTATCACCTACCATTTCCCCGCCCGTGGCGAGATGCCGCCGTTCAAACTCTTCTGGTACGACGGGGGCAAGAAGCCGCCGAGGCCGAAGGAACTCGAGCCGAACCGCAAACTCGGCTCTGGCGGCCAGATCATCATCGGCGAGAAGGCCACGATGTTCGGCTCGCGGATAATCCCCGAAGCGAAGATGCGCGAGATGCGCTCGGCCCTCCCCCCAAAGACCATCCCCCGCTCCCCGGGCATCTACAAGGAGTTCATCCGCGCCTGCAAGGGCGGGCCGAAGCCCGTGGGCAACTTCGAGGACTTCTCCGGCCCCCTCACCGAGATCGTCCTTGCCGGCAACCTGGCCATCAAGACGGGGAAGAAGATCGTCTGGGACGTCGAGGGGATGCGCTGCACCAACGTCCCCGAGGCCAACAACTACGTCCGCCGCCAGTACCGCAAGGGCTGGACCCTCTGAGCCGCTGGGCTCCGTGGTGTCCAACAAGACCACCGCCAGTCGTCGCATCATCCCCATCGGGGCGCTCTCGCGCTTTTTCGGATTGCCGCTCAACACGCGGTCATACTGTCTCTTTGCACGCTTGTCGCATCCGACCCACGCGCAGCCCACGAGGAGCAGCATTTCCGCGTGCAGGTTTGCACGCCCTGCCTTCTCGGCTGTCTCGGAAACCTCGCCGGAGAAAGGCGCGCCAGTGGCCGCGCCGGGGGACCCTGCGCGGGAACCAGGCGGGAAGCCTCTTGGACTTGCGCCCCTCCCCCCGCCTACTATAACTAGGCGAAGCCAAGTCGGATGTGGCGCACCCTCGACCACGGAAGATGGTGAAGGAGCAACGATGCGACGACTCAGACCTGCGGCAGTCCTCCTGTTGGCGGGACTAGTTTCCTCAATCGAGGCCGGCGACGACTGGCGCGCGATCTGCGAGGGGGTGAAGAAGGTCGCTGCGCCCGGCTTGCCCGGTTCCCTTTGCGTCTTCGGGCCTGAGGCATTCGCGCTGGTCACCGGCTCGGCCCAACGCGACCTCAAACTCCCGGCGATCGCCGCATCGAGGCTCGGCAAGGGCCGCCTCGTGGCCTTCGGCCACGACGGCTACTTCGACCCCGGCGCGCTCTCCGCCGCCGACACCGCCACCCTGATGCTCAACGCTATCAGATGGGCCGCGGGCAAGGACAAGCCGAGGGTGGCGGTTTTCCGCCGGCCCGCGCTGCTTCGCTTCCTGCGCGGCCGCGGCCTGGCGGCCGAGGAGCGGCCAGCCAGCGCCAAGCAACTCGAAGGCTTCGACGTCCTGTGCATCCACGGCAACGATATCCCCGCCAGTGCGGACCTCGAGGCGTTCGTGCGGGCGGGCGGCGGGCTAGTGGCGGCGGAGACCGGCTGGGGCTGGCGCCAGATCCACGGCGCAAAGTCGCTCACCCGCGACCATCCGGGCAACAGGCTCCTGGCAAAAGCGGGACTTGCGTGGGCGGACGATGGCCTCAGGCGGACCTCTCCCGAGGGGTTCGCTGTCCAGCGGCCCGGCGAGATGCTCCACGCGGGTCTCGCCCTCGACGCTCTCCTCGCCCAGAGCGAGGGGAAGAAGAAGTTGAGCCGGCAGGAGATCGCACAGGCAGCCTGGACGCTCTCCCACGCGGCACGCTCGGTGCCGCAGGGCGATGAGTTTCTCCTTCCGCGCCTGGCGCGGCTCGAGAAGGACCGGGCGGGAGAGATCGTCCCGAGCCCCCAAAAGCCCCTGACCATGGCCAGGCCGCTGGACCGTGTGCTACTGACACTTCAGATTCAAAGGCTGCGGAGTGCACCCGTGGAGGCGCTGAAGGCCCATCCGGCGGCTGCGGCGTTTCCCGGGAGCGTGCCGGCGGATGCCCCGCGGGTGAGCAAGAAGTTGGTTTTCGACACCTCGATCCCGGCATGGCACAGCACGGGCCTGTATGCTGCACCGGGCGAGATCGTCGAGGTGAAGTGTGCGAAGGAGGCCGCTCGAGCGGGGCTGGTCGTCAGGGTCGGCGCCCACAACGACCGCTTGTGGCACCACCCGGCCTGGCGCCGTTGCCCGGAGATTTGCTGGCGCTTCCCGGTCAAGAGCCAGGCGGTGCGGGTCGCGAATCCATTTGGCGGGCCGATCTACCTCGAGGTGCCCGGGCACTGCAAACTGGGGAAGACCGAGGTGGAGTTTGCTGGGGCGGTCGAGGCGCCGTTCTTCGTCCTGGGCCAGACCAGCCTGGCCGAATGGCGCTCGAAGGTTCGCAACCGGCCAGCCCCGTGGGCGGAACTTGCGACCGGGAAGGTCGTCCTCACCGTGCCCTCGCGCGTGGTCAGAAAACTCGACGACCCCGAGCGCCTGATGAAGTTCTGGGACCAGGTGCTCGACGCCTGTGCGGACCTGGCGACAATCCCCAGGGAAAGGCCGCGTCCCGAACGCTACGTGACCGACACCCAGATAAGCGCCGGCTACATGCACTCCGGCTACCCGATCATGACCATGCTGGACGTCGCCCCGGTGATGGTTGACCGCGAGCGGATGCTGCGGAACGGCCACGGCGGGGTGTGGGGCCTCTTCCACGAACTCGGCCACAACCACCAGAGGCCCGAATGGACCTTCGGCGGAACTGTCGAGGTCACGGTCAATCTCTTCACCCTTTACGTCTTCGACACCGTGTGCGGCCGGCCGCGCGGGTCGTTCGACCGCGTGGGCGGGGAGCGGCGGAAGCGCATGCTCGCCGACTACTTCAAGAACGGCCCGGACTTCGAGGGCAAGTGGAGGCGACGGCCGTTCCTGGCGCTCGTCATGTACGTCCAACTCCAGGAAGCCTTCGGCTGGGAGCCCTTCAAGAAGGTCTTCGCCGAGTACCGTCGCCTTCCACCCAATGAGCGCCCCCGCAGCGATGCCGACAAACGTGACCAATGGCTGGTGAGGTTTTCGCGGACGGTCGGGCGCAACCTCGGGCCGTTCTTCCAGGCCTGGGGAGTGCCGACCTCGGAGAAGGCCCGCGCCCAGGTCGCCGACCTGCCAGTGTGGATGCCACCCGACTTTCCCCCCAAGGTCCGCTGATGGAGCCGGGCGATGAAATCGTCCGAACGCCCTTTCGGCCGGGTTTTCGTCCTCAGACTCGAGGATGGCGACCAGGCGCCCGGCTGCCTCGAGCGTTTCGGCGCCGAGAAAGGCATCGCGGCGAGCCACGTCGTGTCGGTCGGGGCCGTTTCCAGGTGCTGTCATGCCACAGGGAAAATGTCACCCCTGAGCCACAGGGATTCTGTCATCCCTCCCTCCCGTCCCCCCGCTGGGGGGAGGCCACAGTCTGGGCCATCGGGCGCGGGGCGGATGGAGCTGCCACACGGCACCTCCTTCCACACAGGAGGCACCAGG
>CAYYCI010000150.1:0-8263 GCA_964470215.1 uncultured Planctomycetota bacterium | reverse complement strand
CCGCGGGAGCGACAAAACAAGTCCAGTAACTCTCGGAACGTCTCCATCGGCGGCTCCTGGCGGTGAATTATACCACTTGACCACCAACGATCAATCCCGCCCTCCGCCACTGGCGTCTCCTGTGGGCATTGGCGGGCGCAGCGTGATTGCTCGGCAAGTGCAAACCAGCTCCCTGAGTCGCGTTGCGGGGTTGGAAATTCTCTGAGTGTAGGCCGCACCGTCTCGGCTCGCGGGCGCGCGCGGGCGACAAAGACCGGCTATTTCTTGACTGCGCGGCCCGTCGGCGGTACAATTCCTTTTGAACTCGGGGATATAGCTCAATTGGGAGAGCGCCGGCTTTGCAAGCCGGAGGTTACGGGTTCGAGCCCCGTTATCTCCACCAAGCAGGCCCGCCCGCGGCCCGAAGGCCGCGGGCGGGTTCGTCATTCCTCTAGACGGGTCGAAGCGCCTTGGCCCAGGCGCAGGATCGTTTGTCTTCCCATCCGGCGCTCGCTAAGATCGGCACAAGAAGGAACGAGACTGCCCGGGATGAGACGCCTCCTGTCGCTTATAGCATGGCTGGTCTCGCCGACCCTCGCGGGCGGCCTGGACCGGCCCCCGCCCCTTGACGTGATGTGGGAGGAGCCGACCAGGGTCCGAATCGAGTGGAAAACGACCTGGGACGAGACCTACAAGGCCAACATCTCACGTTGGAACGAGGAACTCGATAACGTCGCCCGCGACCGCAATGAGCACGCCAGGCTCCTGCGCACGCGGGCGATTCACCTCCTGCGCCGACTCATCGAGCGCTTCCCAGGGGACAGGGCCAGGGTTTTGGCTGCGACGTCGGAGATCGCCGGCAACCTCCACTCCCTCGGCATGCCCTCACGGGCGAATTTCGCGCTCAAGGGGCTGCTCGACCGCTCGTGTGGCGAGCCGGACCTGGCCGCCCAACTCCTGGCGCGAATCCTCCAGGGCGCCAGATGGGAGGAGCCGTGGAGCGTCCAGCGCGGCAGGGAGTGGGTCGAGTTCGCTGCGCGGCGGCTGCTCGCCCTCGCCGACGCGGGAGCGCTGCCCGACGATCATCCCTACGTCGTAGTTGCCTTGCGGGCGCTGGTCATCTTGCGAAGGCTTCAGGGCCGCTTTCTCGATGCGAGCGAGCTCCTCGACCGCGTGGCGAGGCTCCGCGGAAGCAACGAATGGCTCCTGACCCAGCGGGCGGAACTCCTGTTCGCCGCCGACCACGACCACGAGGCTCTCCCGATCTTCCGCGATCTGGCAAGCCACAGCGAGAGGAATTACCTGGCGCGTGACCGCGCGAAGACCATCGCCGAGCTCCCCTCACAGGCCCCACCGGCTTTTCCATCCGGTGGGCTGCTCGAGATGAAGTGGGAGGCGGTCAAAAGCGGGCTCCTGCCCGTCATGACCGGCCGGCTGGTCGAGATTCTCGAGGCCCCGGAGTCCGCCACCACGGTAGTTTCCTGGGGCCGAGAGCGCTTCCGCTCGCTTTGGGCCGAGGCCGACTCTTTCGTGCGGTCCCGTCGCGACGAGGAGATGGCGAACCTGCGGCGCGAACAGGAGGCGAAAGCCGAGGCGCTCGCCCGCTCGCCTGGATGGGGCGCGCTGGGCCGCGCGGTCGCTCTCCATCGCCGCTACCCCTTCGCCCACTCGGCCCACGAGCGCCTGCTGCGGTTGGGCGAGCGATGGCTCCGAGAGGGGAAAATGGGACTGGCGCTCGCTTGCTTCCGCGACATCCTCGCGCGCTGCCGCCACCGCCGGACCCTCGAGGCCGCCGAAGGCGGGATCGAGATAATCAAGGCCGCGAAAACCGAGCCGCGCCCGGCCGAGAGCCCCAATCTCGACCTTCGCCAGATAAGGACCCTCGCGCTGCCTTATGACCCCTGGCATCAAGAAGTCCTCGCGCGGTTCGTGCCGAACCAGATCGAGGCCATGGTGTGGCCGGACGCCACACGGCTGGTCTCTTGCGGGGATGGATTGCTGGTGGCGGGGCCGGAACTCCTTGCCCTCTACCGCAAGGACAGCGACAAGCCCACTTGGCTTCATCGGCCTTCGCTGCCCACGACCTGGCACCGGAAGATGCACGTGAGCGACTACCGCCACATCCTCCTGCCGTCGCCGCTCGAACCGGCCGTGGACGATGGTGTCATCTTCACTCGCTGGGGCATGGACCCGACGCGGCGGTACATGACCGGCCTGGCCGCCTTCGAGGCCCGGACGGGCCGGATGCTCTGGTCAACGGTCGGAAGCCGCCAGTGGGAGGGACTGCGGCCTGTGAGCGAGCCGGCTTTTGCCGAAGGCCGACTCTACGTGTTGGCCGTTCGGCGAGGGCGAGGCGCGGCACTGCCAGTCTCCCCCGTCATCCTGGTGTGCCTCGAGCCCGCGAGCGGGCGCCTCCTTTGGACCCGCACGCTGGCCTCCCAGCGAGTCAGCCTCTTGGTCTCGGACCGTTCCGACCTGCGCGGGTGGCGCTTCGATCCCGTCCATTACGGCAACGCCGTCACCGTGGATGCTGGCCAGGTGTTTTGCTCGACGAACATGGGGTTCGTGGCCTGTTGCGACGCGCGGGATGGCCTCGTGGTGTGGGCGCGGCAATATCCGAGGGTTCAGATTCGCTGGAACGCGGCCTCGGTGGCTCGCCGCCACGGCTCGCGGCCCATCGTGGCCGGCCGCGCGGTCGTCTTTGCACCGCGGGACCGTGTGGCGGTCTTCGCGCTCGACCGCCGCGACGGCTCGCTCCTCTGGGAGAACCTCTTTGCGCCCTCGCAAGAAGTGGTCGGGACTTGGCGCGAAGCACTCGTCGTCCGCGACGAACGACGGCTCGCCGCTATCTCTCTCGGGGACGGGCGATGCCTCTGGCGTCGCTACTTTGCCGACGGGCTGGATGCCTGTTCGCGCCCGTGTGGCGACTCGGTTGTCGTCGCGGCCTCGGGGAAACTCCTCGATGTTTCCCTGGACGATGGCCACACTCTGCGTAGCGCCGAGTTCCGCCAACCGGTTCGGGACGTCGCCCGTCTCGGCAACAGGCTCGTGGTCTTGACCCGGAACGCGGTGGCGCCCGGGCCTGGGCCTCGCCGCGTGATGGTCGCATCACCCAAGAGAAGCCTCGACCTTCCCCTGACCACCTGCTGGGAGATGTCGCGCCCGAACCCTGTCCTGATCGTTCCTCCGCCGGAGGCGGGGCTGCCAGGCAGGGTGCTGGTCTTGTCGCGGGGGGTGCTCGAGTGCCTCGAGGCGGGGCCAAGGCCACGCGTCCTGTGGCGCTCTCTCCCGCGGCCAGGGTGGCGGGCGACCACCTGGGCAAAGGGTCGGCTCGTGCTGGTCTATTCGCGGATGGTGGCGGCGATTTCCCTTGACGACGGGCGCCTGCTCTGGGAGCAGGCCGTGCCGTTCCCTCTCCGCCGCTGGCAGATTGCGGGCGAGAGCCTCATCGTGGCGGCGTTCAACGGAGAAGAACACACCCGCCGCGCCGCAGCGATTGACCTGGCGACGGGCCGTCTGCTGTGGCATCGCCGCTTCGAGGGCCTGGGCAGCGAGTGGGGCAACTACTTCCTCGCCCTCGCCTGGGACGGGCGGCGGGCGCATTTACCGGCAAGCCTGGAGATTTACGGCGACAGGATTTTCGATTTCGCTCTCGAGCCGAGGACTGGCGTCATCAAGGCCGTCGAGCCGCTCTTGCCGAAAGACCTCAGGTGGCCGCGAGAGAGCAGGGTGGAGGGGGATTGGGGAGTTCTCGTGCCCCCGGACCGCGTGCCAATCGGCATCGTGTTCGGGCCGACGCCGAAACTGATCAAGCGGAAGAGGCCTCTCGATGGCTATCGGCCCGAGCGCGAAATAGCGAAATGGCTAGAGGTGCGCGGCAACTGGGCGGTCGTCCACCAGGACGAGGGCTATCCCCAGAACCGCCACACCCTCTGGGTCCTCCGTCGCGGCGACCCGGCCTACGTCCTCAAGCGGCCAGGCGGCGGCTCGATACGAGGCGACTACCTCTTCCAGCGCGAGGAGTCGGCCCTTAGGGTCGTCCACCTGCCCTCGCGCAAAGAAATCCTCTGCCGCATCCCCTTGACCGAGACGGGGATGGCCCGGGTGTTGGACTACCGCCTCGAGGGCGACAGGCTGGTGGTGGTTTCCGGCCTCGAGCGCGGGCCTTATCGGTCGAGGTATGTCCCTTACCGAGTCAGGGTGGACGTCTTCGCTCTTGCCACTGGCGACCACTTGCGGGGTCAATTGCTCGCGGACCTGCCCTACTGGCGGTTCCTGACGCGGCTGGAGTGGCGCGACGTGCCGCTCTTCCACGCCCAGGTCGCGTGGGGGGAGGGCGTGGTGCTTGTGACGTGGGCGGGAGGCATCCGCGCGCTGGCTCCCGCCGCGCCACGGGGGCGTGAGCCGCCGCGCGAGAGGACAGTCGCTTATCGCCAGGAGGGTGACTGTCGTTGCGACGGGCGCCTCGACGATTGGGACCCTCGCTCGGCGACCGCGCTGCCGACGCGCCGCGGTCGCGGGCGGCTCTTCGTGGCCCACGACCGCGAGCGTCTCCGCGTGGCGCTCGAGGTTCCCGCGGGAGGGGCCTCGGCGAGGCTCGGTCGCGGCGCCCACGGAGCGGGCGATTTCCTCGAACTCGCGCTGACGACCACCGAGGGGACTTTCCACTGGCTCGTCGCCGCCGATCCGACCCACGAATGCCGATGGGAGGAGTTGGGTAGCAAGGTTCCTGAAGAGGCCGAGGCGGCTGCTGCCCACGACCCCCTCAGCGGAAGGCTGACCTGGGAGGTCGCCCTCCCGCTCGGCGAATTGGTTGACCGCCGTTCTGGCGACGAGTGGCGCTCGATGGGGATGTCGCTGGCCCTTCACAGTGGCGACGAGGTCGTGGCGAAGTGGGGGAGTGGGCTCGCCTGCGGCCTGGTGGTGCCCGAACTCCACGAGCCGCTCTATCTACATCCCCTCTCGCGCGCGGGCGAGGAGGCATCGTTGGCAATCGCCCACGCCGTGCCGGAACTCCCTCTGGCCTGGCATTTCTTCATGCGGTGGTGCCGGGCGCGAGGGCGTAACCGGGCGGCAGCGGCCGCCCAGCTGGCGGACTACCTGCGGCGCCACCCCCGCGGCTATGCCGCGGAACGCGCCCTCGTGGAACTCGACAATCTGTTCCGCACCGACGCGCGGACCGATCCGAGCGAAAAGGTCATCGCCATGGCCCGCAAGGCTGGCGTGGACGCGCGCCTCGTCGAACTCTATCGGCGCTGGGCCGGGGTGTACCTCTCGCAGTGGGTCCACATTGACCCCAAGCAACCCCCTGAGGCCATCGTGCTTCTCTTCAACTCGCTTTCGGAGGACAAGGAGCCTACCTGTGGCGCCTACTGGGGGGAGTCGCCGAAGCGAGTGGGTGACGCGAGTGGGCCGCTAGCCAGGAGGCCTGCCGGCGCCCTTCCGGCAACTGGCGGCTGGCACGAACTCCGCCTGCCGCTGGTCTGGCTCAGGCTCCACGAGACGCCCGTCCACAACCTCACATTTGCTCAGATAGGAGGAGCGAGAGTCGTCTGGGACAAGACGGCGGTGGTCGTCGGCGGGCGGGAAAAGGTGATCCTCGACGAGCCGCGCGACGATGCCGAGACCTCGGAGGACTGGCGCTGGGTGAGTTCGCCGCGGAAGTCCGGCGCTCGTGCACACACGCACCCCAGGCCCGGCGGTCGTGGCTTCCAACGCCACAGCATCGAGTTTTCCGTTCCGGTCCTGGCCCACATCGCGCGGCGAACCGCCGGCCCGTTTCTCTCGCAATGGGTTTATCTGGACCCGCGGGAGCCGCTGGGGTCGATCCGCCTGGTCCTCTCGTCGAGGAGTTCGACGGGGCGGTTCACTCTAGTGTGGGGCAAGGCGCTGCGGAGAGCACGCTACATGGGGCCGCTGCCGAAGCCAGGAGGCTGGCGGCAGTTGCTCGTGCCGCTGGCCTGGACCCCGTTCGCCGGCCGTCCCATTCACGGGATCAGTTTCGGCCACGACGGCGGCCGCCTCTGGTGGGACCGCACTGCTATCGTCAAGGATGGACGCGAAACGGTGATCATCGAGGACGAAGCCCCGACGGGCAGTTCGGGTGGGGACAAATGGCTATGGGTGAGCGAGCCGGTCAAGAGCGGCAAACTCTCTCACACCGATCGTGAGAAGGGTCGCCAGACATCCCACGGTTGTGCCTACCTGGCCCAGCCCATTACTCAGCACTTCTTGGGCGACGCGCGGAGAGCCGAATCTGCCCTGCGAGCGAACATCCCGAGGCTCGGGCCGACCGACGATGCCTGGCACGCTTTCACGTCGCTCCTGGACCTGCGCCACCGCACAACGAAGGAGCGGCTGGAGCTCTTCCACTGGTTTCTGAAATCCTTGCCGGACCACCCGAATGCTCTCGACGTGCTCAAGGCGATGGTGGCGGCCTATCGGAGCCTCGACGACCCTCAGCCCGAAGCCTCGGCCGAGAAGGTCATGGTCCGGTGTGGGCTTCCAGAAGAAGTTCGTTATGCGTTTCGCCGCCGCTTCCTGTCCGGCCCGAACACCTTCGTCCTGGCCTGGCGGGTGCTCGGGCCATTCCCGAACCCCGACGGCAAGGGCCATGCGGCGGTCTATCCCCCTGAGACCGAGTCAGTTGACCTGGCGAAGACCTACGAGGTGGTCGGTGGGAAGGCCCGCTGGCGCTTCCACAAGGCCACGGCGCGCGAGGTCGACCTCGCAAGGCTCTTCGAGCCGAGAGAACACGTCGTGGCATATGCAGTGTGTTGGGTCTATTCTGAGAGTGAACTTCCGGCCGTGGTCGAGTTGGGCAGCGACGACGGCTGCAAGCTCTGGGTCAACCGCAAGTTGGTCCTCGACAGGCCGGAGTTGCGCTCGGCGGCTCCTGGCCAGGACAGGGTGCCGGTGGTGCTTCGGAAGGGCTGGAACGAATTCCTGCTGAAGGTGGACCAGGCGGGTTCGGAGTGGCAGTTCTTCTTCGAGTTGGTTGACCGCGAGGGTCGCGGCCTCCTCGACCGCCTCACCCTCTCGACCATGCCCCCACCGAAGTCCAACCGTTGATCCCGCCCTCAATCGGCTGGCAGGTGTCGGAGCATCAGGCCGAGGAGTTTGCCCTGCGAACGCTTGTCGGTGGCAAGATCGCCGAGGAGAAAAGTGTAGTCGAAGGGGTTCTCCTCTCTCAGTCGGGTCTTGACTTCGTCGGTGAGGCAACTGGCGACATAAACGGTGGTAAGGTGAGGGTTGATGGCTTTCTCGCTTGCGAAAGATTTCATGGCCGCGCCAAAGCGCTCGAGGGCGCCCGCCGGGTCAGTTCCTGCCTTCACTTCGACGGCCAGGATCGGTCTGCCTTTGGGGTCCCGAAACGACATGTCCGGCTCGGAACCGAAGACGCAATGGAACCCGCCGCGGAGGCGGAGGAGCTTTATGTCCGGGGCTCGCTGGGCAAGCTCCACGGGGTCGCTCTCGGCCGCCAAGGCGCTGGTGTCGTCCTTCCACACGACCTGTGTGATTTTGTCCCAGAGGTTCCGCACGACAAGCTCTTTGAGAAAGACCTCGCCTTGCCGCCCGATAGCGTTCACCCACGAGCCCTGCACCTGCGCCCCAGCTGTTGCGTAGAGAAAGACTTGGATGTAGGAGCGCCGCAGTGGTTGCACAGTCTCAGCCAAGAGCGAGAGGACTCGGTTGACCGCCTTGGCTATTTGGGTCGCGGTGTCTTTGGCAAGTTGAGATATCTTGCCGTTTTCGATTGGTGTGGGGTTCACTCCTGCGAGTGCCGCAAAGCCTTTCTGAGAGATCAGAGCCACGGACCTGTAGTAGAGGAGCAGTGAAGGCTGTTCCTGTATCACCCTTGGGTGAAGGAAGAACAGGAGCGGCTCAATTCCTGCCTGAGTTACCCTGGAGAAAGCTTCTCGTGATATGCCGAGCGCTTCGAGTCTGCCCCAGGGAAACGAGTCCTTGACCTCGATTAGTTTGCGCACCTCGGCGGCCACGTTGAAGAATCCAAGCTCGCGGAGGCGGCGAGCGAAAAACTGTGCTCGGAGGTACGCTGCACTAGCTTGGGGGTTAGATTCGTGTGCCTGGAACCCTCCTGGCTTGAGCAACTCAAAGTCTCCGCCACACGTAGACACACTTGCGGAGTTCACTCCTGCCGTGGCGGCGCATCTGTTGGCTGCTGTTGCCTTTGCCAACAGGCAGTACCCAGATGTGGTCCGTATGGAAGCCCACCTGCTCGGCAATGGAGGATAGAATGATGTCCACCGGCACCTCGACCCCG
>CAYYCI010000149.1:0-8292 GCA_964470215.1 uncultured Planctomycetota bacterium | reverse complement strand
CTGGCGCACTGGACACCGGATGGCTGGGTCGTGTGTCTGGGCGCTGCCTGGGGCTGGGGCCGGACCAGTACGCGCTACGGTAAAGACCTCGATTTCCTGGCCAACACCCAGGCGCGGCAGAAGCCCCAGGCATTCCTCCAGGTCAAGCGGGCACAGTGGATCGGCGACGCCGTCGGCGAGAAGCGAGTCTTCGGGTTTTACTCCGGCGAACCCGGCTTCTGGTATGGCGTCTCCCTCTACCTCCAGCGGAAGATCGCCGAGGAGGCCAAGGCCAAGACCCTGGCTGCGGTGGGCGAGGAACTCGGCGAGGCCAACGAATCAAAGGTCAACTATCCCTTCCACACCGCACCCGTGACCGAGAAGGACCGGAAGATCACCGTTGACAGCGGCGGCGTCATCACAATCCCCGCGGTGGCCTGTAGCAAGCCGACCAAGAGCACGGGAAAGATCATCTTCATGCCCTGCGTCCTCGGCGGCAAGCAACTCCACTACAGCCGCCTCGGAAACCCCCAGGAATTCGAGTACACCTTCGACGCTCCCCGAGCTGGAAACTACGCTCTCACCGCCCACCTGGTCTCGCCGAGCTGGGGCCAGCACTTGCTACTCAAGGTGAATGGTTCCGAGAAACCGCTCGACATTCCCGTCCCGTTGACGGTCGGCATGTGGCAGTGGACGAAGCCCGTCGAGATCACCCTGGCGAAGGGCAGGAACGTCCTGACATTCTCGACCGCGAGCACCGAGAATGTCGTCAGGGGCCTGACAATCAAGGAATTCCGCCTCAAACCTGTCAACTAGGGTGTCCGCCGACCTGCACCTCGTGCCCCAGCGCAGTCGGCCTGAGCCCCAAGGGCCAGGGCATCGTCCACTGCGTCCACCCCGTGCATTTGCCTAGAGGGGAGGGAGGGGGAGGGGGTCGGAGAGTTGGCGTTGGTGGTCGCGCAGACGCTGGTCGAGTGCCAGGAGGGTGTCGGCGTGGGCGGGGTCGTCGGCGAGGTTGTTGAGTTCCCACGGGTCGGCCTGGAGGTCGAAGAGTTGCGTGACGCCGACCTGGGGATATCGGATTAGTTTCCAGCGCTGGCCGATGAGGCAACGTTGAAGGTCCTTGTATGCGCCGAAGATGTGTTCTCGAACCGGGGGCTTCTCGCCGCGGAGAATGGGTACGAGGCTGACGCTCTCGACGGTCTGAGGGGTCGGTATGCCGGCGAGGTCGCAGGTCGTGGGGAAGACGTCGTGCAGATAGACGAGGGCATCGCAGCGCCGGCCGGCCGGGATGCCCGGGCCGGCGAAGATGAGAGGGACGGAGAGGCTGTGTTCGTAGAGGCTTTGTTTTCCCATCAGGCCATGTTGTCCGAGCGCGAGGCCATTGTCGCCCGCGAAAACGATGATCGTGTTTCGCTCGTGGCCGGTGCGCTCGAGGGCCTCGAGGATGCGGCCCATGTGGAAGTCGGCGTGGGTGATCATGGCGTAGTAGTCGGCGATGTGGCGACGGATGACCTCCGGGGTTCTGGGGAAGGGGGCGAGTTGTTCGTCGCGGATACCGAGTTCGCCGTTGTCGAAGGGGTGTCGAGGCATGAAGTTCTCGGGCAAGGCGATGTTCTCGGGCCGGTACATCTCGGCGAATTCGCGCGGGGCCATGCGCGGGTCGTGGGGCGCCGTGTAGGAGACGTAGAGGAAAAACGGGGCCTGGGCCTCATAGGTCTCCAGGAAGCGGATGGCGGCGTCGCTGAAAAGCTCGGTGGAGAACTTGCCCCCCAGGCGGGCGGCCTCGCGAGGGTAGTTTCCGTGGGGGTTGAACTGGTGGACCGGGACTTTGAGGTGGTCGGACATTCCGCCGAAGAAGATGTCGGCCCCCGAGGAGAAGCATCGGGCGAATGCCTGGGGGCCGTTGTGCCACTTTCCGGTGGCGAAGGTGGTGTAGCCTGCCTGGCGCAAGGTTTCCGGCCACAGGGCGAGGCCATCGCCGTGCTGGGGGTCGCGGGGGCTTCGGAAGAGGCTCCTGCCAGTCAGGAGCATCGAGCGCGAGCAGATGCAAACCGCCCCGACCGTCGAGCCCATGATGTAGGGCCGGGTGAAGACGGTGCCGGAGCGGACGAGGCGGTCGAGGTTGGGCGTGCGGATTTCGGGGTTGTTGAGCGCGCCGAGCGTCGTGAGACGCTGGTCGTCGGTGAACAGGAAAAGGATGTTCGGTTGGCCCACGTTCGGTCTCCTGTCGTTGCCAGGCGGTCCTGTGGACATATTGGTTCCAGCGGGTCGCCTTGTCAAGGCGCACTCGAAGCGGGGCGCGGAGGGTCCGCGGGCTGGCTCGTACCTCGGGGTGATTGACTATCCGGTGTGTGGGGCATATAATGCCGGCGCGGTCGGCGTGCTCGTGTGGTGTTGAGGAAGCGGAGAGATGCGCGGCGCGACCCTTCTGGCAGTCGTTTTCCCACTGGCGGTGTCGTTGGCAGGCGAGGCCAAGCCCAAGCCTCCCTTCGTGGGGGAGGTGACCGGGGACCGGGTCTACATCCGCGCCGGCGACGGGATAAACTACACGGTCCTGACGGTGGCCAATCGCGGCGATAAGGTCAAGGTCCTGGGCCAGCGCTTCGAGTGGTACAAGATCGCCGTCCCACAGAACTGCACGGTGTGGGTCCACAAGAGCCTCCTGGAGACCTCGCCCGACGGAAAGGAGGCGACGGTGACGCGCGACCGGGTGAACATCCGCGCGCGGCCGAGCCTTCGCAGCGACGTGATGGGACAGTTGCCGAGAGGCGCGAGCCTGAAGGTCGCGGACCGCGACGGGGAGTGGGTCGGGGTGGCGCCTCCGCCAGAGGCTGCCGCGTGGATCCACGCGAAATTCGTCAAGAAGGCGCCGGAGCGAGCCACCACTGGGAAGCCGGCGGCCGAGAAACGGAAGGGACTTTCGATTGAGCAGGCGCAGGCGCTCCTGGAGGGGGCTGCGAGGGCCTACAAGGCGGAATTGGCGAAAGAGCGGGACAAGCGCGATTTCAGCGGGGTGTTGGCGACGTATCAGAAGGTTGCGACCGAGTGTGGCGATGCGGCACTGGCGCAGCGTGCCGAGCGCGCGCGCCAGCGCCTGTTGAAAATACGCGACCTCCACGAGGCGCTCCGCGCCGCGCGCCAGCCCCTCGAGGAGTTCGAGCAAAAGTACAAGAAACTCGAGGAGGAGTACCTGCGGCGTGCCAGGGAAGCCGAAGAGGGCGAGGAGCGCTAAGAGGCGACGGCCGCTCAAGCGGCTGCGGCAACGGGTCGCTGGGCTGATCTTCGGCGAGCGGATCCTCTGCGACACGTGCCGGTTCGACTACGGGGAAGTGTGTCGGCGGCCCGAGAGGCCGAATGCCACGGTGTGTGAGGATTACGAGCGCGCCTGAGGGAAGCCGCATGGGCGTGATGCATAGAGACATGGGGCATCGGCCCAGGCGCGCATTTAGTCCTTGACTCCGCGGCGGCCACCGGTATAATGACTCTAGACCACAACCCGAGGCATCGTGCTGGAAGGGCCGGCGCGGTCCGAGGGGAGTGTGTGGCAACGATAGAGTTGCTTCCGTAAGCCCGGCGGGCGGCCAGAGGCTGTCGCGCTGTTGCGAGTAGATCGAGGGGGACAAGGAACTTCCGAGAGATGGGGATAAGGCGCACCGAGGTCGGCGTGGCGTGTCTGCCAGGAATTGGCCGCGATAGTCGTGGGCAGTCCTGCCCTCGGCAAGCGGCCCGACGCCGCGGCGCCGTGCGCGCCGCTCCCCGGGGAAGTCCCTGTCGGTTGTCCGGATGCTCTTTCTGCTCTGGCTGAGGCTAGTGCATCTCTAACGCTGGCCAACTCTCCTCGGCGGCCTGCGTGCCGCCCCGTGTAACCTCCAGCACAAGCGATGCGGTTTTGAGTCTGCGCCCCGTGCGCTCGGCCGGTTACGGGGCCGGCCGATAGAGAATAGAGAGGTGGCGCCGTGGTTACTGCAAGTCTGCCGCTAGCCGACCCGACGATCATTCTCGTGTTGATTGTGGGGCTGGTCGTCGGGGTCGGGGGGAGTTTGCTGGTCGGTTTCCTGCGCAAGCGCTCGGCGCGTGCCCAGGCGGCCGCCATCGTCGGGGAAGCACGGCGCGAGGCCGAGGAGATTCGCCAGAGGGCCGAGGTCGTCGCCAAGGAAGAACTCCACCGCCGCCGCGAGGAGTTCGAGAACGAGGCCCGCGAGACCCGCACCGAACTGAAACTCCTCGAGAAACGCCTTGTCAAGCGCGAGGACGCCCTCGAGCGAAAAGCCGAACTGACGGCGAAGCGCGAGAAGTATATCGAGAAACTGGAACGCGACCTCTCCCACCGCGAGAGCCAGATCGCCGCCAAGGAACGCGAACTCAACGAGCTGCTCGACCGTCAGAAGGAGGAGCTCTTGCGCCTGTCGGGCCTCTCGCCCCAGGAGGCGCGGGCGCAACTCTTCGAGCGCCTCGAGCGCGAGTACGAGCGCGAGGCCGCCGCACTCCTCGAGCGCAAGACGGAGCGTGCCCGTGAGACCGGCGAACAGAAGGCCCGGGAGATCCTCGCCACCGCCATCCAGCGCTGCGCCGTCGAACACACCACCGAGAGCGTCGTCTCGACCATTGACCTGCCGAACGACGAGATGAAAGGCCGAATAATAGGCCGCGAGGGGCGAAACATCCGAGCATTCGAGAAAGCCACAGGGGTCGACGTCATCGTGGACGACACCCCCGGGGTCGTCGTTCTGTCGGCCTTCGACAGCGTCCGCCGCGAAATGGCGCGCCAGGCGATGGAAGAACTCGTCGCCGACGGACGCATCCACCCCGCCAGGATCGAAGAGGTCATCGAGCGAGCAAAACGAAAGACCGAGGAGAACATCCTCCAGACAGGCAAGCAGGTGCTCTTCGACCTGGGCATCCACACCAAGAACTCCAAACTCGCATATCTCCTCGGCCGCTTGAAGTACCGCACCAGTTACGGCCAGAACGTCCTTCAGCATTCCATCGAGGTCGCACACCTGTGTGCGATCATGGCTGCCGAACTCAAACTCGACCCGGTGCTGGCGAAGCGCATGGGCCTCCTCCACGACATCGGCAAGGCCGTTGACCACGAACTCGAGGGCGGCCACCCCGAGATAGGCGCACTGTTGGCCAAGCGGATGGACGAGTCGCCCGACGTGGTCAACGCCATCGCCGCTCACCACGAGGGCGAGCCGCCACGGAGCGTTTATGCCGTGCTGGTCCAGGCCGCCGACGCCATCTCGGCCTCGAGGCCCGGGGCCAGGCGCGAGACCCTCGAGAAATACATCCGCCGCCTCGAGCGCCTCGAGGACGTCGCCCGCTCGTTCGATGGAGTGGAGAACTGCTACGCCATCCAGGCGGGGCGCGAGGTCCGCGTCATCGTCAACAGCGAGAAGGTCGGCGACAAGGAGGCGGTCAAACTCGCCCGCGACATCGCCAAAGAGATCGAACAAGAACTCGACTACCCGGGCGAAATCCGCGTGACTGTGATCAGGGAGACCCGGGCGGTCGAGTTTGCCCGATAGCCCACCGCCTTGCGTTAAGGACAACTCGGTGCCTGTCCGCATCATGGCCATCGGTGACGTCGTCGGACGGCCCGGCAGACGCTTCCTGAAGAACCGCCTCCCCCAACTCATCGAGCGCGAGGCCGTGGACTTCGTGATCGCCAACGGCGAAAACGTCGCCGGCGGCCTCGGAATAACACCGGCAACCGCCCAGGCGCTCCACGACGCCGGCGTCCACGTCATCACCACCGGCGACCACGTCTGGCGGCGCCGGGACGTCGAACAGGCCCTCCTCGAGGACCCCCACCTCCTACGCCCACACAACTTCCCCGCCGGCGCACCTGGCACCGGCGTGGTGACCGCCACCACCGACGGCGGCGTGCCCATTCGAGTGATCAACCTCCTGGGCAGAATCTACCTCGAGCCCGTGGACTGCCCCTTCGAGTGTGTGGAGCGAGTCCTCGAGATGTCCCCGGGGCCGCCGATCACCATCGTGGATTTCCACGCCGAGGCCACCTCGGAGAAAGGAGCCATGGCCCGGTTCCTCGACGGCCGCGTCTCCGCCGTCCTGGGGACCCACACCCACGTCCAGACCGCCGACGAGTGTGTCCTCGAGAACGGAACCGCCTTCATCACCGACCTGGGTATGACCGGCGCCATCAATTCGATCATAGGCCGACGCGCCGACCAGGTGATAAGGAAGTTCCGCACCAGGCTCTTCGTGCCAATGGAGGTCGCCACTGGCCCGGTCCGCCTCTGCGGCGTCGTCCTGACAGTGGACCCGGAGAGCGGCCGGGCGGTCGAGATACGCCGCCTGGTCGAGCAGTAACCACGCGGAGGGGAAACTCGCCGTGGAAGAACAAGAAATCCTGACCGTGGCCGAACTCACCTGGCGCATCAGGGCGCTCCTCGAAGAGGAGTTCGACCAGGTGAGCGTCGTCGGGGAGATTTCCGGGCTGAAGCGCCCGCGCTCCGGCCACCTCTACCTCGAGCTCAAGGACGCCGAGGCGCGCATACCGGCGGTCATCTGGCGCAGCACCGCCGCTCGCCTTCGCTTCGACCTCGAGGACGGGATGGAGGTCATCGCCACAGGTCGCATCACCGTCTACCCCCCGCGCGGCGCCTACCAGATAGTCATCCAGTCGCTGAAGCCGAAGGGCCTCGGCGCACTCCAGTTGGCCTTCCTCAAACTGCGCGATAAACTCGAGAAAGAGGGACTGTTCCGCCCGGAGGCAAAAAAGCCCCTTCCGCTCTTGCCCTCGTGCATCGGGGTCGTAACCTCCCCGAGCGGGGCCGCCATCCGCGACATCCTGACCGTGATCGCCAGGCGCTTCCCCCCCGCCCACATCGTTCTCAGAGCCGTGCGAGTTCAAGGCGAGGGGGCAGCCGACGAGGTCGCCCGCGCCATCGCCGAATTCAACGAGTGGGGCGGGGCAGACGTCCTGATCGTCGGACGCGGCGGCGGAAGTTACGAAGACCTCTGGACATTCAACGAGGAGGTCGTGGCCAGGGCCATCTACGCCTCGCGCATCCCCATCATCTCGGCCGTCGGCCACGAGATTGACGTGACCATCGCCGACCTGGTGGCCGACCGCCGAGCGCTCACCCCGAGCGAAGCAGCCGAGATAGTTCTGCCCAAGTTCGATGATCTCGTCGCCACGCTGGAGAATTGCCGGGCGCGCCTGGCCGCGGCCCTCCGCCGCCGCCTCGAGGTCGCCAGGACCAATCTCGACCGCCTCCGAAACAGTTACGCCTTCCGCATGCCGACCGAGACCATCCGCCGCCACGAACAGCGCCTCGACGACCTCCTCGGTTCCGCCTCGCTCGCACTCCGGCGCAGGGTCGACTCGGCACGCCAGCGACTGGCAACTGCCCACGGGCGCCTCGAGGCCCTCGGGCCACTGGCCGTTCTCCAGCGCGGCTACTCGGTCACCAGAATCCCTGCAACGGGCCAGATCGTCCGAAGCGCCGACCAAGTGCCCCCGGGCCAGACACTCGAGACCATCCTCCACACCGGAAGGCTGCTCTCCAAAGTGACTGAATCGAAAAGCCCAGAGGAAGAGCGATAGCCCATCGAAACGCGATAGCCGACGAGAGGGGGCAAACGAAATGGGAAAACGGAAGCCGTCCTTCGAGGACAACCTCGCCCAACTCGAGAAGATCGTCGAGGAACTCGAAAGCGGCCAACTGACCCTCGAGGGGGCCCTCGAGCGCTACGAGCGCGGCATCGCCGCCTACAAGCGCTGCTCCGAAATCCTCGGCGCTGCCGAGAAGCGCCTCGAGGCCCTCGTCAAGGACAACGAGGGCCGCTTCCACACCGAGCCCCTCGAGGCCCCTGAGGCCACCGAAGAGGAAGAGTCGTGAGCGACGCCGCCCTCGCCCCCTTCCTCGCCGAGTGGCAGCCTGTCATCGAGGACGCCCTCGCCAACTGCCTTCCGGCCCCCGAGGGCCCGGCTGCCCCTCTCGCCGAGGCCATGCGCTACAGCGTGCTCGGTGGGGGCAAGCGCCTGCGACCGGCCCTCGTGCTGATGACCTGCCAGACCTGCGGCGGCGACCCACACGAGGCCCTCATCCCGGCCTGCGCCCTCGAACTCGCCCATTGCTACTCCCTCATCCACGACGACCTGCCCGCGATGGACGACGACGATTTCCGACGTGGGCGCCCCTCCTGCCACCGCGCCTTTGACGAGGCAACCGCCATCCTCGCCGGCGACGCGCTCCTCACCCTCGCCTTCGGACTCCTCACCGAACTCCAGCCCGCCGAAAAAGCGGTCGCGTTGACCCGCGAACTCGCCGAGGCCGT
>CAYYCI010000148.1:0-8361 GCA_964470215.1 uncultured Planctomycetota bacterium | reverse complement strand
CCCTCGCCATAGGTCCTGGGCTCCTGGACGATGGTATAGACGAGGCCGACCCCGCGCCTGAGGAGTTCTTCCTCGACGTCTCGGACGCGGACGTCGCGCTGTAGTTGTTCGAGGCGGTGGCCGCCGGTCAGGTGGAAGCCCCTGGCCTTCCGCCCCTCGGGCACTATGAATCGGACCGGGATGCGATAGTCCTGTCCCGGCCACAGTTCGCCGACCTTGATCGTGACCGACTTCTGCCTGGTGGGGCAGGGTCCGGGGACCGGGTGCCAATCCTGAATCACCCGGGCCTCGAGGGTGTCGGGGTCGCAGATTCTCTCCATGTCGAACAACTTTGCCCGCGTCCCTTCCTGTCCGGCGGCGCTGGCGACGATGGAAATCGAGAGCAAGACGGCAATTCTCATTTCGGCGTGTCCCTAGCGGCGGTGGAATTGTCGGGCGATCTTCACCAGAAAGAGGACGCGCAGGCGCGGGACGCTCGGGAGGGTGTAGAGGGCATACGCGGCCAGAACACAGGCCGGAAGGCCGTTGAACCAGAAGCCCCGCTCCCTGGGCAGGATGCCCTTCAGAATCAGGACGACGCAGACGGCCAGGGCGAAACACGCCGAGGCGTCGAGGCAGATGAGCCGCAGCAATGAGGCGAGTTGGAGTTGGTCGAGGCAGGCCTCCGCCGACGATTTCCTCGAGGCCTCGACGGCTCGCGCTATCCGGCCCGGGCTCAGCAGTAGGTTGAAGAGAAGGCCTCCGGCCGACCACGCCCCGAAGAAAACCACGGCGTTGGCGACGGAGAGAATCCTGGCGAGCGGGGCCGCGCCCTCCGCGGCTTTCTCAGGAGCATTGGCCGAGACGGCCCCGAGCACCACGCCGAAGGCAACGAGCGATAGGGGGAAGGCCACGTGGATCAGGCGCATCGCGCGCAGGCGTTGGGGAGTTATCGCGCGCTCGAACTCGGCCAGGGCGCGCTCGGCCTCGGTTGCCATCGGCTCCTCCTGCATGCGGGGCAGAGTTTAGCGCACGGTGTAGCAGGATTCAATGCGGCGTTGCAGTTTCCAGCGAGGGCGCTGAAGATGCCGGTTGTGGGCGGGACGTCTCGCCCCGCGATACTCACCGCAGAGACGCAGAGGCCGCGGAGAGGAAAAAAACCGAGAAGGACGAAGCACCCCGGGCGCCCACAGATCAAAAGCCGGGGCGCCCGGCCTCAAATCTCCCTCGTGATGCCCGGCTGGGGACAGGGGTAGATGCCGTCCGGGCCGGCCTTCACCGGCGGTGGGGAGTCGAAGGAGAAGTTGTCAATGTCCTTGACATACTGGAAGTTGCTCTTGAGAGCCTGGTCCCAGGTGACGTAGAGGCCGGTGTGTGCGGCCATTCGTCCCATGAGCGCGGCGAGGTTGGCCATTGCGGCGCGGCGGGCTTCGTTGTGGGGCTTGTTCTCGCGGACGGCGTCCAGGAGGGCCTTCCACTCGGCGCGATATGGGTTAGGGTCGCGGCCCTCGAAGCGCCAGACGAGGTTCTCCTTCGACATCACCTGGCTCTTGTAGATTCTCGGGCTGGGCTGGGCGAGGTTGGTCATTATGACCGCCGAGCCTTTAGTGCCGTGTGCGAAGTCGGAATACTGGCTCCAGCAGCCGCGCATGCCGCGGGTCCAGGCATAGAGTTTGGTGCCGTCGGCGAAGGTGTACTCGACCGTGTAGTGGTCGAAGAGGTTGCCGGCCGACCGGTAGCAGCGGCCGCCGAACGCCTGGGCCTTGACCGGCCAGGCGCCCTTGCACCAACACGCGACGTCCACGTTGTGGCAGTGCCAGTCCACGAAGAACCCGCTGCTGGTCCAGTTGAAGCAGGCGGCGTGGCGGAGTTGGAACGCCACCTCGTTGGCCCCCTTGGGCAGGGCCGGGCAACGCACCGGCCCGTGGACGCGGTAGATTCGCAGGGTGTGGACCTCGCCGATGGCGCCATCCTGGATGCGCTCGATGACCTCCTGGCGGGCCTTCGAGTGGCGCCACATGAAGCCACAGCCAACCTTCAGCCCCTTCTTCTCCGAGAGTTCGGCGGCGGCAAGAAGACGGCGGTTTGCCGGAGCATCCACCGCGAACGACTTCTCCATGAAGACGTTCACCCCCCTCGAGACCGCGTGCTCGAAGTGGAGCGGGCGGAAGGCCGCGTGGGTGGTCAGGAGAACGATGTCGCCGGGACCCAGGCAGTCAATTGCTTTCTTGTAGGCGTCGAAGCCGAGGAACTGGCGTTCGGGCGGAACGTCCACCTTGTCGGGGTGGTTCTTCTTCAGGTGGTTGAGGGAGCCTCGGAGGCGGTCCTCGAAGATATCGGCCATGGCCACGACCTTCACCGGCCCACCGCCACAGTTCATGGCGTCGAAGAGTGCGCCCGTGCCGCGCCCGCCGCAGCCCACGATTGCCAGTTTGATGGTGTTGTCGGGCGCGGCATAGGCCCCGGGAGCGAGTCCCGCGGCCAGCGCCGAGCCGGCCAGCGCGCCCGTGTTTTTGAGGAAATCGCGCCTCGTCCGTCGGTCTTTCGCTTCTTCCATGGCAACTCCTCTTGAGTCGAGGGCAGCTCGGCGGCCCGACCATACCCGGCTGACGGCGGTGTGTCAAGGGATTCCGCGAGATCGGCGTTCGGGCGAGCGGGCCGTGAAAGGCGGGACTACAAAGAGAGCCGGCCTGAAGGTGGGGCTGGGAGGGAGGGGGTGGAGGTGTGGGTAGAGATGCCGGGCGGGGCGCTGGTGGCGCCCCGCCCGCAGAGACCGCCGGCCCGAGGGCGAGCCGGCTGGGCTAGGGCTCGCGCTTGCGGATGCGCTCGAGGGCCTCTTCGACTTTGGCTTTGTGTTTGAATTCGGGGTCGAGTTTGAGGACTGTGACGAGGTGGCGAGCGGCGCTGGCTCTGAGGCCGCGGCGCAGGTAGATCATGCCGAGGTGGTAGTGGACTTCGGGGTTGCCGGGCATGGCGTTGACGGCCTGTCTGGCGGCCTTCGTGGCCTTGTCGTAGCGGTCGGTGAGGTAGTATATCCAAGCGAGGGTGTCGCGGATGGCTCCGCCGGCGACGCTGTCGGGGTCTGTGAGGTCGGCTGCGCGGGTTGCCAGTTCCTCGGCTTTCTTGAGGTTCTTGGTCTTGGTGGCGTGGATCCACGCGAGGTTGTTGAGTGCTATTGGGTTGTTGGGGTCGCGCTTGAGGATTTTGTTGTAGAGGTCCACGGATTCCTGGGTTTTTCCTGCTTCCTGGAGGAGGGTGGCCATGGAGAGTTGGGTGGCGATGTCGTCGGGTTTTTTCTCGAGGATAGCGCGGTAGGCGGTCAGGGCTTTCTCGTAGTCTTTAGCGGCGATGTAGTGTGAGGCGAGGCCGCGGAGGGCTGGCCCGTAGCCAGGTGCGGCGGCGAGCATGGCGTTGTAGGTTTCGATGGCCTTGTCTCGCTCGCCGAGTCTTTCGTGGATGGTTGCGGCGAGGTGGAGCAGGGCGACATTGTTGGGGATGGTGGTCAGGAGTCGGTCGTAGAGGTCGCGAGCGAGGGTGAGCCATCCGGCGTCGGCGTAGAGGGCGGCCTGGTTGAGGATGTTTGCGGTCAGGCGGGCCTTCTCGTCGGCGGAGGCAAGGGTTTTGATTACCTGTTCATAGGCGGCCGCGAGTTGGGGGTCGAGTTTCGAGTCCTGCATTGCTTTCCGGGCTTCGTCAGGCTTTCCTGCGGCCAGGAGGGCGTTTGCGAGGTAGGATGCGAGGCGGGGGTTCTCGGGGTTGAGTTTTCGGGCTTCGGTGAGGGCTTTGATGGCGTCGTCGAGCCGGCCGGCGAGTTGCAGGGTGATTCCGCGGGCGAAGACGGCGAAGGCGCTCCTGCGTGTCTTTATGAGCCGCTCGAGGAGGGCGATGGCGTCGTCGAGTTTGTCCTTGTGGACGTAGAGGACTGCGAGGTCGTAAGCGGCGGGGGAGTTGGGAGCGGCCTTGACGAGTTCTTCGAGTTCGACCTGGGCTTTGTCAATGTCGCCGGTGCGTTTGTAGAATCCGACGAGCGTGAGTTGTGCGGGAGGGAGGGGTCGTCGTTCCTTCAGCAGGTCGAGGAGCAGGGCGATGGCGCCCTGTTGGTCGCCTTGCTGGAACTTCGTCTGTGCGATGCCGATGCGAGCGCGGAAGTCGCCGGGGCGTTCCTTGAGAATCTTATTGTATTCCTCGATGGCGCCGTTGAACTTGCCTTGTGCTACCCGGATGGCGGCGAGTTCGTAGCGTGGTTCGATTGCGGAGGGAGCGATGCCAATGGCCCGCTCGCAACACTGGATGGCGAGGTCGAGGCGGTTGGTGGAGCGATAGACCTTTGAGAGTTCGAGGAGTGCTGGGGCGTAGGTGGAGTCGATGGCGAGGGTTTCCTTGAACTGTTCGAGGGCGCCGCTCAGGTCTCCCTTTGCGCCGAGGGCCCTGCCGAGGCCCATTCGCGCGGGGATGCTGCGGGGGTTGGCCTCGACGGCTTTGCGGTATTTCTCGATGGCGCGGTCGAGGCGCCCCTCGAGGAGGTCGAGTTCGGCCAACTGGATGAACGGGAGTGCGCCGCGGAGGGCTTCCTTGCTGTCGGTGAGGGTGGTGAGGGTTTTCTTTGCGAGCTCGAGTCGTCGCTCGGCGAGTTGGCAAGCGGCCATGAGGGCGAGTGCCCTGGGGTTTCGTGGGGATTTCTCGAGGATGAGTTTTGCCTGTTCGGCGGCCAGGTCGTACTGAGCCATCCTGAGGAAGTAGCCGCCGAGCTGGAGGCGCGGCTCGGGTTGGTCCTCTGGTGCGACCTCGACGGCTTTCCTGAAGGCGGCCCTGGCCTCCTTGAACCGCCCGAGAGCGAGGAGGCGGCGGGCGAGGCGGAGGTGGTGGCGGTAGTCCTTCGGTGCGACCTCGACGAGTCGCTTGAGGACCTCGACCTCCTTGTCGGGCTTTCCGGAGGCGAGGTAGACGTTTGCCAGGACGCTGTAGGGGAAGGTGTTATCGGGTGCGACTTTGAGGATGATGTTGCAGTTTTGCTCGGCCTGCTGGTACCAGCCGCGCGAGCCGAAGAAGATGACCCGGCTGAGCGCGTCGGAGAGCGCGCGGGCGCGGGCCTTGTCCTGGACGAACTGGTCAATGAATTTCACGTAGGCGGTCCGGATTAATTCCGGGACGTGGATGGCTCTCTTGAGGAGTGTTCGGGAGTTTGTGGCGTCGCCCTGTGCGAGGTAGATGTTGGTGGTCAGGAGTGTGATGAGGGGGTCGCGGGGCTTTCGGTCATCGGCCTGGACGATGTTTGCCAGAGCGCCGCGGTAGTCGCCGCGCAATTGCAGGGCGACGGCGACGCCGCAGAGGGCCTGGACGGGGTTGACGTCGTTGGTGATGGCCTTCTCGAAGAGTTGGATGGCCTCCTCGTAGCGTCCGAGGAAGACCTGTATGGTCGCTGCCTCGTAGGCAGGGGCGAACTTGGGGTCTGCCTTGAGCGCGGCGTCGAGCTCAGTGAGTGCGGCGGACCAGTTTTGCCCGGCGACGTAGTGTCGGGCGAGGAAGACTCTGGCGGCGAGGGTTTTCGGGTCGAGGCTGAGGGCGGTTTTCGCGGCCTGGACGGCCTTGTCGTTTTCGCCCTTGGCCTTGAAGAGTTCGGCGAGGGCGAGCTGGACTTTGGCCTGTTCGGGCTTGGTGCGCGCCACCTTGAGGAGTTGAGCGAGTTCGGCCTCGGCCTTGTCGAACTTGCGCTGGAGGACGTAGAGGCGGGCGAGGTTATAGCGCGGTTTGGTCAGGGTGGGGTCGTCCTCGATGCACTTGCGGTATTGTTCCTCGGCCAGGTCGAATTCCTTGAGTTGGACGTGGACGGCGGCAAGGTTGAGGCGTGCGCCGGGGTGGCGGCCGCGCAGGCGGAGGACCTCCTCGAACTGGGCCTTCGCGCCGTCGAGGCGATGGCGGCGCATGTAGGCCAGGCCGAGGAGGAAGCGGACGTCGACGTTCTTGGGCTCGACCTTCAGTGCCTCGTGGCAGTGGTGGATGGCCTCGTCAATCTTTCCCTTCGAGAGGCTGAGCCCCGCGAGGACCTGGTGTGCTCTGGCAGCCTCGGGGTCGAACTCGAGCATTTTCTGGAACTGTTCCTCGGCCTTGTCGGGTTCGCCCTTGTGGAGGTAGGCCACGCCGAGGAGGCGGCGGACCTCGACGTTCTTCGGGTCGAAGTGGAGCGCGTCGAGGAGGGTGGTGATGGCGCCGTCGGGATAGCCTTGTTGCATGTGTGCGCTGGCCAGGACGAGGCGTGCGGTGGTGAATCGGGGGTCGAGTTTGAGGACGGTGTTGAGTTGGTCAATGGCCTCGCGGAGTCGGTCTTTTATCAGGTAGCAGCGTGCGAGCCAGAAGTGGGAGGGGAGGTGGTTCGGCATGCCTGCGGTGGCGAACTCGAGTTCCTGGATTGCGGCATCGAGTTTCTTCAGTTGCATGTAGACGCATCCGCGGATGAAGTTAGCGTAGGGGTTCTTGTTGGTGAGTCGGATGACCTCGTTGGCGTCGGCGAGGGCTTCCTCGTAGCGTTGCAAGTCGAGGTAGAGTTCGGCGCGGCGGAGGCGGGCCTCGATCTGGGTCTTCTTGCCCTCGAGGATTTCGCTCAGGACCTTCAGGGCGCCTTCGCGGTCGCCGCGTGCGCGGAGTATCTGGGCGATGAAGAGTTTCGGGGCGTGGAGTTGGGGGTTGATCTTGAGCACCTCGCGGCACGCCCGCTCGCACTCTTTGTAGCGCTTCTGGTCGAAGAGGATGCGGATGCGGTCGAGGTGGGTGGAGACGTCGTTGGGGTCGATCTCGAGGACCTTCTTGCAGTACTTGAGGGCTTCGTCGTAGGCGTCTTGTTCCTTCGCGAACTGGTGCTGAGAGCGGAAGAGGAGGGCGTGGTGGCGCGCGAGGGAGGCGAGGAACTCGTAACTTTCCTTCTTTGCGGGGTTGCGCTGGAGGAGGGTTTTGGCGGCGTTGCCGGCCTTGGTGAGAAAGTCGTCGGCGCGCTCGATCTCGCCCTGCGCGCGTGCGCGCGTGCTCAGTTCCAGGTACGCGGCGCCCAGTTCGTAGAGCGCGTCCTCGCTCTCGGGCTTGAGCGCGGCGGCTTGCTTGAGATGCTCGATGGCCTTCTCGAACTCGGAGATGCGCGCGTAGGCCTTGCCGAGCCACAGGTGTGCCTCGCCATTGCGGTTGTCCGTGCGGACGGCGTGGCGCAGTTCGCTTATGGCCTCGTTGTATTTTCCGCTCTTGTAGTGGATTCTGCCGCGGCGGACTCTGGGGTCATCGGCGCCCCCCGCGGCCCGAACGGCCGCCAACGGGGCTGCGAGCAAAGCGGCGATCACGACGACGCGAAGCCAACGCGAATGGGCTCCCATGTGCGCGTCTCCTCCTGGGTTCACTGAGGTCTGCTAATGCCTAGTCGCGCCCCGTGGGCGCGTTGCTGCATGGGGAGGGGGCTCCGGGGGGCACCCACGGCCAGGGGGCCATCCTTGGACCCCTCACTTGCTCATGGCCTTCTCCTTGCGCTCCTCGCGCAACAGTCCGTATAGGCGCATTTTCTTGAAGAGGGTGGTGCGGTCTATCTCGAGCATTTCCGCGGTGGGCTGACGTTTCCAATTGTTGACTTTGAGCGCGTTTTCGATGATTTCGCGCTCGGCGCGCTCGAGGGCCTGCTTGAGGGGCAAGCGTTCGGGTTCGGCCTTGGCCGTTATCGTGGGGGGAAGGTCCTCGACCTGTATCTCCTCGCCCTTGCAGAGGACCACGGCGGTCTCGATGGCGTTCTCGAGTTCGCGGACGTTTCCCGGCCAGCGGTATTGCTTGAGCGCGGCGATGGCTTCGGGGGAGATGGCCTTGACCGGGGAGTTGTTCTGGCGCGCGTAGAGGCGCAGGAAGTGTTCGGCCAGCAGGGGGATGTCGCTCACGCGCTCGCGGAGGGGGGGCATGTGGATCGGGACGACGTTGACGCGATAGAAGAGGTCTTTTCTGAAGGTTCCCTCCTCGACCGACTCGCGCAGGTCGTAGTTGGTGGCGAGGATGAAGCGGACGTCGAGGGTGATCGTTTCGGTTCCGCCGACGCGCTCGAACTCGCGTTCCTGGATCGCCCGCAAGAGTTTGACCTGGAGACCCGGGCTTGCGGTGTTGATCTCGTCGAGGAAGAGGGTCCCTCCGTGGGCCAGCTCGAACTTGCCGACCTTGTCGCTGGTCGCGCCGGTGAACGCGCCCTTGACGTGGCCGAAGAGTTCGCTCTCGAGGAGGGTTTCGGGCAGGGCGCCGCAGCTGACCTCGACGAACGGGCCGTTGCGCCGGGACGAGTTGTAGTGGACGGCGCGCGCGATCAGGGTCTTGCCCGTCCCGCTCTCGCCGGTGATCAGGACCGTGGTCTTGGTGTCGGCGACGGCCTCG
>CAYYCI010000147.1:0-8371 GCA_964470215.1 uncultured Planctomycetota bacterium | reverse complement strand
CAGCGCTGCGGTCTCCTCGGGGTTGAGGTCCCACTTGTTCACACACACGAGGGTGGGAATCTCGAAGTGTGATGCGAGGCGCAGGACGCGCTCGGCGTCGCTGCGGCCTGCCGGGGTGGGCTCCGAGACGACCAACACGGCGTCCGCGCCGGCCAGCGATGCGATGACCGGGCAGCCGATGCCTGGCGCGCCATCCACGATCAGCCATCGTGCCCCGTTGCTCTCGGCAAGTTCCGCCGCGCGGCTTCGCACCTGGGTGACCAATTTCCCGGAGTTTTCCTGGCCCACGCCCAGCCGCGCGTGGACCAGCGGCCCATAGCGGGTCTCGGAGACGAAAAATTGGCCTGTGACGACGGGGTGGAGGTCCACCGCCTCGGTGGGACACACTCGTGCACAAAGCCCGCAGCCCTCGCAAGCGAAGGGGTCGAAGCGCGGAAAGCCATCCTCGAGGCTCAGGGCCTCGAAGGCGCAATTCTCGACGCACGCCCCACACCCGGTGCATTTCTCGGGGTCGAACCGCGGCTCGCGGTGGCCCACGAAATCCTCCTCCTCGCGAACCTGCGGGTCGAGCAGGAGGTGGAGATTGGCGGCGTCCACGTCGCAATCGGCCGCCACGACCTTCTCCGCCAGGGCCACGAACGAGGCGGCGACAGTCGTCTTCCCGGTTCCGCCCTTTCCGCTGATGACCACCAGTTGCTTCATCGCCTGGCGTGCTCCACCACGTGGTCGGCGAGCCGCTCGAAGTCCGCTCGCAGTTCAGGCACGGACTCGACGATCAGCTCGCCGCGGGAATAGGCTTCGGCGATGCGGCGCTCGTAAGGGAGCCGGAGCACGACCGGCAGCGAGCGCGAGGTGCAGAACTCCTCGACCGCTCCATCGCCGATCCCCATTTTGTTGATCACCACCGCGGCACTCAGGCCCAGGACCTTGACCATCTCGGCGGCGAGTTCGAGATCATGGAGCCCGAGCGGGGTCGGCTCCGTGACGAGCACCACCGCGTCGGCGCCCCTCACGGTCTCGACCACGGGACAACTGGTTCCCGGCGGTGCGTCGAGGATGGTGAAGTCGGCGCCGCTTGCCAGCGCCTTGACCGCGCGGACGACCGGGGGCGAGAGCGCCTCGCCCACACGGAGCCATCCGTGGTGGAAGGCGATGGCCCGCGCGTGGCCACTGGCCACCGTGCCCACCTGGCGCTGGCCGGGCGTGATCGCATCTTCGGGACAGAGTTTCCAACACGCCCCGCAGCCGTGGCAAAGTTCGGGGAAGACCAACACCCCCTTGCCGATGGAGCCGATGGCGTTGAACTCGCAGACCTCGACGCAGAGCCCACAGCCCGTGCATTTCTGGTCGTCCACCACTGGCACGGGCAGGGCCACGTCCGCCTGGCGTTCGATCGTTGGGTCCAGGAAGAGGTGGGCATTGGGCGCCTCGACATCGCAGTCGAGCAATTCGACCGAGCCGCGGTCGGAGAGGACCACTGCCAGGTTCACGGCCACGGTGGTCTTTCCCGTGCCGCCTTTTCCGCTTGCCACGGCTATCTTCAAAAACCGGTCCCTTTCTGCTCGTCTCCTTTGGGCCTCGTGGGCTGATGCGGGCGTGGTGGACTTCAGATGCCCATTCCGAAGTGGGCATCCACGTTCGCGCTGTTTGTGGGCTTGAGTTCGCCCCGCTTGAACTTCTCGATGGCCTCGGCAACCGTGCCGGAGACGCCGGTATAAACCTCGATAGAGGCTGCCGAGAGGGTGGCGAACGCCCGCGGGCCGCAATTGCCCGTCAGGACCGCCTTGGCCCCGGAGTTGACCACCGTGGTGCCCGCCTGGACCCCGGCGCCAAAGGCCGCGTTGAGATTCTGGGAATTGTCGAGGGCTTCCCAGCGGTCGGTCTCGGTGTCGTAGAGGATGAAAACCTTCGCCCGGGCGAATCGAGGGTCAACCTGGGCATTGATGTCCCCGTCGGATGCGCTAATGATGACTTTCACCACTGGCTCCTGTCCTGTGTAGTCGAGGAGGGTTGGGTCCGCGCGGGACCCGACGGCCCGGTCTCAGGTCCCGCGCGGAGCAATCACTGGGGGCCGGCGTCGGCGCCGCCCTCACCACTGTGCCGCCCACGGGTAGTAGGGGGCCGGAGGCCGCCAGCCGTAAGCGTAGGCTGGCGGGAACCACGGCGCCGGTCTCCCCCACGCGGGCGGGTAGTAGCCGGCCCAGCCCCGTGTGCGCCAGCCGCGCCCGAACCCCCGGCCCCAGCCGCGTCCGAGGCCGCGTCCCCAACCCCAGTAGCCGCGACCGGGGGTGGGGTTCATGTAGCCGGGCACCGGGTAGCCGGCGCAGTAGCCGGCCGCGCGCCCCGTCATGGGCCCGAGGCCCATCGGTCCAGTGCCATCACCACCTGGCATCGCTCTCACCTCCTTTCGTCGTCGCAGTCGCTTCGCGGTCTCACTTTAGCTCCCTGAGTTCCTTGAGCCGCTCTTCGATGGCCTGAAGTTGCTCGCGCAGCATCTCGGCCTGTTCTTCGAGGAACTGCCGCTCGTCCTCGGGCGAGGGCGGCGGGGGCGGTCCCCAGAAGGGCGGCGGCGGTCCCCATGGTCCCCAGGCCCACGGGGACCAGCCGTATCCACCGCCCCAGGTTCTGCCTCGCCCGCCTCCACGCGGTTGCCCCCCGCGCCCTACGCCGTAGCCGCCCCCCCAAGGGGGCCAGCCCCACGGCCAGGGACCCTGGCCGCCACTGGTTGGGTCGTTGGGATCAGCCATCTTCGTTCACCTCCTCTCGCTTGCATCTGCGAGGAAACCCGCGATGACAGTGTGCTCCAGGACTGTGGGCTTTGCCACGCTTTTTGCGCCGCAATCAATTACCCGGCGAGAAGAAAAAGAGTGCCTTGGCTGGTTGCCGGGTCCGACGCGTCGTTCCGCAACCCCGGACACCGAAGGCTTTGCTTCCTCTCGACTAAGCATTCTTTTCCTTCTCGCCTGCATTAGGAACCCACGGTGGACAAAAGCGTGGCAAAGCCCACAGCGCCGAGTTCTTTCAAGGCCACCCGCGGGTTTCCTCCGTGGTCCGAGTCTTCCAGGAGAGCCAGGCGTCTTGTCCTCAGCGCCCTCTCGTCATTCTCGCGCCACACGATGGGCAACTGAGCGAGGTGCACGGCACACCCCTCTGGTGTGGAACGGACGCCCCGCAACTGGGGCACACACACCTGCCGCCCGGCCCGAGGGCGAAACCGCCCATTCTGCCGCGACCACCGCCACCGCCGCGACCGCCGCCACCGCCGCGACCACGCCCTGTTCCGGGACCCCCGCCACCAGGGGGGCCAGTTCCATCACCGCGCGGCATCGCCTTCTCCTTTCGTCTCGAAGCGCCCATTGGGAAGGAGCGTTGGGGAGGCAGCGAGGCGCTGCCCCGGCCCGGGCGCCCCCTGCCGACGGGAGGAGGCGCGCCAACTGGTGGCCCGACGGGGACCAGTTGCCCGCGGCAGAAGGCGAGCAGCGCCTCGGTGGCCTCTGCGAAAACCCAGGGAAAAACCGTGATCCCATTCGCCAGAAGCTGCCTCAGGACGAAACCCGTCAGCGCACCACACACTAACGCCTCCACTCCCGCTTCCCGAAGCCGGGCGACCCGCTGGAGCGGGTGGGTCGAAACGTCCACCAGGTGCCGGCGGGAGCGAACGTTCTCGCCGTCCACCTCGGCCAAGAGGACCACCGCCCCGAGGTCGAATCTCGGAGCGACCCGGTTGCCAAGGAGCGGGATTGCCACTTTCATGGCCTCATCTCCAAATCATTTTACAGCAATTCGCATGCCAAACGGGTGCTACGCATCTGCCAAGTTGCAACGCTATGGAGCGGCGGTGGTTAGGTCGTATGGAGCGGTTTCCGCGATGCGCGGGCCAATTGCATGCTGCAACCACTGCTGCAATTGGGTTGCATGATGCAACCCTGGCTGGCCCTATGGGTAGGTTATGCCGTAGCGGCGCATCTTGCGCCAGAGGGTGGTCTTGTGGATTCCGAGCCAGGCGGCGGCCCGCGCCCGATTGCCGCCGTGGCGGTCGAGGGCCTCGCGGATGAGCCGGGCCTCGCTGTCCTCGAGGACCCGTTCGCCCTGTGGAGCGGGGGGTGCGGTGCCCAGCGCCGCCTCGAGGAACTCCCGTGGAAAGTGCTCGGGCAGGATTTCGCTTCCACGGGCCAGGACAAAGGCGTGTTCGACGAGGTTCTCGAGTTCGCGGACGTTTCCAGGAAAGTCGTAGCGCATGAGGAGCGCGAGCGCTTCGTCCGAGAGCGTGGGGGCCGGGCGACCGGTCCGGCGGCTGAGCCGCCCGAGGAAGTGGGAGACCAGGAGGGGGATGTCCTCGCGGCGCTCGACCAGCGGCGGGAGCTCGATCTTCAGGACGTTGAGACGGAAGAAGAGGTCCTGGCGGAAGGCGCCCTCGGCGACCAGGTCGCTGAGTTTCTTGTTGGTGGCGGCGATGACGCGGACGTCGGCGCTCAGGGGCCGGGTGCCGCCCAGGGGTTCGTATTCGCGCTCCTGGAGAACCCGAAGGAGGCGTGCCTGGAGGGCTGGGCTCATGTCGGCGACCTCGTCGAGGAAGAGTGTGCCGCCTTCGGCCAGGGCGATGCGGCCCGGCTTGTCGCGCTCGGCGCCGGTGAAGGCGCCTGCCACATAGCCGAACAGTTCGCTCTCGAGGAGAGTGTCGGGCAGTGCGCCGCAGTTGACCACCACCAGGCGCTTGTCCCTCCGCGGGCTGAGGTTGTGGATTGCCCGGGCGAAGAGTTCCTTGCCCGAGCCGCTGGGACCCTCGATGAGGACGGTGGAGTCGCTTTCGGCGATGTCGGGCAGGATGTTGAAGATTTCCTGGATGCGGTGGTTGCGGCTGACAATGTCCTCGAAGGTGTAGGAGCGGGCGACGAGTTTGCGAAGTTCCTCGAGGGCGGAGACGTCGCGGAATGTCTCGACGCCGCCAACGACGTTGCCTTCCTCGTCGCGGAGGACCGCGGTGCTTATGCGGACGGGGATTCGCTGGCCGTGCGCGTCCACGATGTCAATGAGTTTGTCCACGACCGGCTCGCCGCGCTCGAGGGTGTGGCGGAGCGCGCAGTCGGTCTCGCAGATGCTGGCGTGGAAGACGTCGTGGCACTTCTTGCCGATGGCCTCGGCGCGAGGCATGCCGGTGATGCGCTCGGCGGCGCGGTTGAACGAGGTGATCCGCCACTGGCGGTCAACGGTGAAGACGCCCTCGGTGATGCTGTCGAGGATGACCCTCAGGAATCGCTCTTCGGCGTGTGCCGGCATCCTTGGCGCCTCAGCGTTTCTCGCGCAGGCGGGCGACCGCCCCGCGGACGTCCTCCATGGTGAAGCCGTGTTCTTGTCGCAAGTGGCCCAGGCGGCTTTGGGGCGGAGTGTCCTCGGGTATGCCCAACTCGGCAGCGAGGCGCGCGGGACTGACGCCCGCTGCCTCGGCGGCTTCCGCCAGGGTGAGGCGGCCGGAGACGCGGGGCAGGCCGGGGGCCGCCTCGTGGCCTTCGGTCAATTGAGGGGCGATTGCGCCTTCGGCGCGAGGGCCGCGCTGTTGCCTGCCCTCGCTGCCAGGCCGTTCCTCGGTGGGGATGAGCCAGGGGGCCGCGATGATGCCAGCGGCCACGAGTCCGAGCACGAGCAGCGCCAGGCTACCGGCCGGTCCTGCCCCGGCCTTCCTGTGTGCGCGCGGGCGGAAGAGCGAGCCGAAGGTGTTGCGCACCCACTTCCAGTGGAGCGCGACGTGGAGGACGACGAGGGCGAGGAGCGCGAGGGCGAGGTAGAAGTGGATGTCGCCCCACTCGTGGCGGGTCATGCCGAGAAGAGCGAGTCCTCGCTCGCCATGACGGCCGCTGGAGCCCGGCGGGAGGATTTTCCAGAGGATCAGCCCGGTCGAGGCCAGGCAGGCCATGACCAAATATGCGAGCAGGTCAACGAGCAGGTGGACTTTGTTCTTGCTCATTCGCGGTTCTCCTGCCTTTCCATGGGGTCCACGTGGACGATGACGTCAACGACGTGGGGGAAGTGGTCGAGGATTCTCTTGCGGACATCTTCCGCGATCTCGTGGCCTTCGGCCACCGTGAGGTCGGGCCTGACCTCGACGTGGAGGTCCGCGGCCACGCCCGGGCCGAGATATCGGGTTCGCAGGTCGTGTGGGCGCTCGACGCCGGGGCAACGCGCGACGGTCTCGAGGATCGCGCGCCGCTCGCCCTCGGGCAGCCCGGTGTCAATGAGTTGGCCGAGTGCGGGGCGGACGATTTTGAAGGCCGCCTGGAGGATGATGATCGAGATGACGACGGCTCCGACGTGGTCGAGGAATCCCCAGGAGGGCAGGAGGATGGCGCCGCCGACCGCCAGGACGGCGGGGACGGAACTGAAGGCGTCGGAGCGATGGTGCCAGGCATTGGCCATGACCGCCGGGGAGCGGACTTTCTTGCCGACGTGGAGGCTCCAATGGTAGAGCGCTTCCTTGACGAAGACGGAAGTGGCGGCGGCAAGGAGAGCGATGAGGGCCGGGCGCTCGCCGCCGCGGATGTGGAGAGTGGCGAGAGCCTCGGCTGCGATGCCGACCCCGCTCGCGGCCAGCAGGAGCCCGATCGCGACCGTGATCACGGTCTCGATCCGCGCGTGGCCATACTGGTGGTCGCTGTCGCTGGGCCGCGACCACAGGCTCGGCCCGACTAGGAGCGCGATGTCGCTGGCGCAATCGGAGATGCTGTGGAGCGCGTCGGCGAGGACCGCACGGCTACCGCCGAAGAGGCCCGCGGCCAACTTGAAAGCGGCGAGCGCCACGTTGGTGCCGAGGCCGAGGACCGCCACGCGGCGTATCCGGGTCTCGCGCTTCGGCCCCACCATCCAAAGGTTTCCTGACAACACGAACAAGGCGAGCCCGACCTTCCTCCATGCTACCGGGTCCGGCCCGACCCGTCAAACGCCTCACCTCTCGGGTCTGTCTCTCCGCGCTGAGCTCTGGGCCGGTTCTCGGCGACCCCTCGCCGGCATGCGAACGGCATGGCAGGAGCGTAGAGGATGGAGGAGCGTGTTGCGAGCTGTGCTCTCCGTTGCGTTAGGGTCCAGGGTCGTTCACGGAACGGAGGCGGGGCGGCTAGGCTTCCGGTCGCCTGCGTGAGGATCGAGGCGATAGCGTTCGACAGGGACGCAGCTCCGCGCGCAGGCGGTTTGGTAGTTCCCAAGGGGGTCCGGACCGGCTTTTCCCACGCAGGAGGTGATGCGGGCTACCGGCAGCACATCAGGCTAGCCGGATCCAGCAGTCCTCGTAGATCTGGGTATCCCATGGGGACGAAAGATTGGAGAAGCTGTCGTATTCGCCCTCGTCCACCCAGATGAAACGTCGAATGTAGTCGGCCGCAACACCGAACCTGACGCCGTGATTCCAGTCCTTGGCGCCAAAGGTGTAGAGGAACCCGATCTCTGCGGCGGCCAGGTTGCTGTTGATTATGCAGTCTTGTTCTCCTCGGATGCCGACGACGGCGAGGGTATCGACCCTTGCGCGTTCGTCTTGTCCGAGGGCCAGGTCGAGCGCGGGGTCTGGGAGGTCGAAAACGCCGTCAGGTGCAGCGATGTCCTCCAGGGCCGTCTCTCTCACTCCGGCGAAAAGGACGGAGTTGAGCGACGCGCCGAGACGGACCAGGCGGATGTTTCCGGCCGAAATTATCGAGGAGTCTGCGACCCATCCCCTGACGAGGATGGTTCTGGCGGCGT
The DNA here is from genome assembly GCA_964470215.1 of uncultured Planctomycetota bacterium. Taxonomy (GTDB): domain Bacteria; phylum Planctomycetota; class PUPC01; order DSUN01; family DSUN01; genus CAYYCI01. The sequence goes on along the minus strand of CAYYCI010000147.1, from coordinate 649 downwards.
ACTGGCGCGGATCGGGCGCTTGCTTGAGGTCGAGGTGAGCGTTCCACATCTGGCCACGGACGTTGAGCGTTCCAATGGAGTTGGCATCAATGGTGCCGGAGAGGAGTTCGGAGGCGTAGATGCCGCGCACGTGGCCCGGCGTGGACAGTTCCCATTCGGGTGCAGACGCGGCGAATCGGATCGTGCCGACGTTCCCAGTTTGGATGTCCCACGTGCCCGCGGTGATCGCATCAGCGACGGTGGCCGTGGAAAGTGCGTAGCCTCTCGGGGCGTTCGCGCCAATAAGCGTGATGTCCGCGGAGCAGTTCCCATCCACCCCGTACCTGTGATTGCCCGCGACTCGGAGCGAGCCGATGGAGTCGGCGGTGATGGCGCCTGCGTTGATCGCCGCTGCGGTGAGGCGTCCGACGCGCCCGGCGAGTTGCCAGTCCGCTTGATCCACCGTCCCGGCGATTGAGGCGCTCGCGAGGACGGTTCCACGCGGTGCCGAATTGCCGCTGAGGGTGATGTCGGCAGAGAAGTCTCCGAGGATCGGGACCGGACGTCTGGACCCGGTGGTGCGGAGCGAGCTGATCCAGTCGGCCTCGATCGAGCCACCATCCCAGGAGATGGCCCTCAGCGAGCGGATAGGGCCTTCGACATCCACCTG
>CAYYCI010000146.1:0-8378 GCA_964470215.1 uncultured Planctomycetota bacterium | reverse complement strand
GACGGCGTGGATTGCCTCGGGTCTGGGGGTGTCCTCGAGGCCGATCCAGCCGATGCACTGGCCGTCGCGGGCGACGTAGAGGGTGCTCAGGTTTTCGGGCGGGCGGAGTTCGGGGGCGCTGACCGGCCCGAGGTCAACGCCAAGTTCGCTCAGCCAACTCTCGCGTCCGATGGTTATCTTCGCCCCGTCGAGGCGCGCCTGGACCCCGCGACCAGGAACCTCCTCGAAGTCGGCAGGGTCGCTGAGCGGTAGTTTGGCCTCGCGTGCCACCGCCGCCACGGCTTTGGCAACGGGGTGCTTCGAGGCGTGTTCGACACTGGCGGCCACCCGCAGGAGTTCCTTAGGGTCGGTGCCGGGGGCTGGCTGGAGGCGGGTCACTATCAGGTCGCCGGTGGTCAGGGTTCCCGTCTTGTCGAAGACCACCGCGTTCACCCTGCCTGCGGTTTCCAGGTCCTGGACGTTCTTGACGAGGATTCCGAGTCGAGCGGCGCTCGAGAGCGCGGCGACCATTGCCGTGGGGGTGGCGAGGATGAACGCGCAGGGGCAGATCAGCACGAGGGCCGAAATGGCCCGCATCGGGTCGCGGGTGAAGAAGTAGATCAGCCCCACGATCATCAGCATTGTGGGGGTGTACCACTGGCTGTGTTGGTCAATGATGCGCATCAGGGGGATGCGGGTGCGCTCGGCCTCGGCGATCAACTTCCGAACCTGGCCGAGCGTGGTCTCGGGGCCGGTGCGGGTGATCTCGACCTCGAGGGCACCGGTGAGGTTGATAGTGCCTGCGAAGACCTGGTCGTCGAGACCCTTGTCGGCCGGGACGGCCTCGCCGGTGATTGTCGCCTCGTTGATCGTGGTCTGGCCGGAGCGGATGATGCCGTCGGCGGGGATGCGGTCGCCGGGCCTGACCCGGATGCGCGCTCCGGGGCGCAGGTCGCGCGCGTCCACGGTCCGCTCGCTACCGTCCTCCTCGATGAGTTGCGCCGTGGTGGGGGTGAGGCGCAGGAGTTCCTCGATGGCCGCTCTGGCCCCGAGCGCGCTTCGTTGCTGAATGAGCATTGACATCAGGAGCAGGAACGCGACGACACCTGCGGTCCTGTATTGTCCGAGGCTTAGAGCGGCGAGGATGCCGAGCGCGGCCAACTCATCCATCCGCAACTCGCCGCGCGTGACATCGTGGACGGCGTGCCAGATGAGTGGGGCGCCGAGGAGGAGAGCGCCGAGGGCGGCGCTCAGGTCGCCAACCTCCGTGCTCCCGGGCACGAGCCAATCCCACACGTAGGCGTTGAGGACGAGCGCGCCGCCCAGAAGGGTACCGAACAGGCGCAGGGCCACGCGGCCCTGGCGCTCCTCGGCGCCCGCCTCGTCGGGGTGTCCGAGGTCGAAGTAGTCGTGGCGGTGGTCGAAGACCGAGTAGCGAGCGTGGGCTTCGGCTTCGGTTGCCATCACCTGCCCTTCTTAGCCTTTTCTTTTTCTTCCTCGGCCCGCTTCTTCATGACTTCTCGCATGGCTCTGGGGTCGCGGTTGAGGTAGATGCGCAGCTCCTGCTGTCCGCTGCACGGGTCAACCACGTAGATCTCGTCGGCGTCGGCGAGAGTCTCGGTAAGCACCTCGATGAGACGCTGACGCAAGAAGTGGTTGAGCATCTTGCGGTCGTTGGGATACTGCTTGAGAAGGTCGGCCATGTAACTGGCGTCAGCCTTGGCCTGTGAGACGACCCTGGTCTTGTAGGCCATTGCTTCGGCGATGGTGCGAGCGGCCTCGCCCTTGGCCTCGCGGACCGTTTTCTCGCGGTAGCCCCTGGCCGCTTCGATTAGTTTGCCGCGCTCCTCGCGCGCGTTGGTCACGTCGTCGAACGCTTTTTTGGTCTGGAGCGGCGGGATGATGATCTCGAGGATCACGTTGCTGACCTTGATTCCCACGTCGAGGCGCTCCAGTTCGGCAATGACCGCCTGGCGGACCTCGTCCTGGAGCATCTGGCGCTTCCCCCCATAGGCGTCGTCAACGGGGTAGCGGGCAATGGTGCGGATGACGATGCTGTTGAAGAGCGCGCGGAGGAGTTTCCTGGCCGGCCCGTCGTTCTGAGTCCTGGCCAGGTCGGCCGGGTCGCCTAACCTCTCGAAGAACTTCACCGGGTCGGCGATGCTGTAGGTGACGGTCCAGCGGGAGTGGAGGACATTGACATCGCCGGTGAGGTTGTAGCCGCCGCGGTCGGGCGCGAGGCCCAGGGGGGCGGCTCGGCCGAGTTCCCGCGGTTGTTCCTCATACCAGAAGGAGTCCAGCGGCAGGCCCAGGTCGCGCATCACCGGGAAGCGCACCACCTCGTCGATCAGGAACGGCCAGGCGAAGTGGAGGCCCGGCCCCAGGATGGCCTTTCCCTCCTTGTCGGTCACCAAGCGGCCAAAGCGCAGGACGAACGCCTGCTCCTGTTGCCCGACGGTGAAAACCCCGGAGAAGAGGAAGAGGACGACGACGAGGAGCATGGCGAGTTTGAGGATCCGGAAACTGACGCGGAGGGCTTCATTGAGCGCCTGGCTTGCGACGTCGCCGCCGAGCGCGGCTCGCTCGCTGGGGGTTTGGCTTCTGGGCTGTGAGTGGTCGGCTCCCACGACGCTCTCCTAGTTCGCCGCCTTCGGCGCGGCGGGCTCGGCCTGCTTTTCCTCGTCACCGGGCAATTTCATGGTCGGGCTGAGGAGTTTGTAGGGCGCGCTGTCGGTGCTGAGGACATATGTCGTGCGCTTGTTGAGTTTCCTGAGGGCGTCGAGGTTTCGGAGGAACTCGGCCAGTTGAGGGTCGGCCTTGAAGACGGCGTAGTGTTGCGAGGCCTCCTTGTCGGCCTGTCCGCGTATGACGCGTGCCTCGGCTTCGGCCTTGCTTAGGATGTCGCTCTTTTCCCTGTCAGCCTCGGCCCGGATGCGCTCGGCCTCGCTCTCGCCCTCGGCCCTGAGGGCCTTGGCCTTGCTCTCGCGCTCGGCACGGATGCGCTCGAAGACCATCTGGGTCACATCCTCGGGCAAGGCCAGCTGGGTGATCCGCACGAACGCTACCTTAAGGCCGTAGAGCGCTATGGCCTGGTCGCTGACCTGTTTCTGGATTTCCTCCTCGATCTTCGTGTACTGGAACTTCGTCTTGTCGGTCGTGATGAAGTTCTCCAGGTCGTGACTGTTGATGACGGCGTTTGCGGCGCCGCCGACCAGCCCGGCGAGCTTCGACTCGGCCTGAGCCACCGTGCCCACCCGCTCATAGAAGACCTGCGGCTGCTCGATCGACCAACCCACCGCCACCGCAACGATCAGGTTGTGTTGGTCGCGGGTCAAATACTCCTGGAACTTCCCCTCATAGATGTGGATGCGGCGGTCGAACTTCATGACCGTCTGGATGGGGTATGGGAGTTTCCAGTAAAGGCCGGGCTTCGTGATCGCGTGCGGGGCGGCCCGGCGGAAGGTGAAGACGATCGCCGCCTCGTTGAGCCTGACGCGAAACGAGACGAGGAACAACAACAGCGTGGCCATCAACAGGACGGCCACCAGGATTGTGAAGAAGCCGCGACGCTTGTTCACGGCGCGCTCCCTTCTGATGATGCTTCGGTCTCGAGCAAGGTGCCAAGCCCTGGCAAGCGCTCCTTGAGCTCGAGGTAGAGCACCCCTCTTACCCTCGCCCAGGGCGGCTTCACGATCTTTCGCGCGTTCAGGAGGGCCTCCTCGAGGACGCTGAGGAGCTTCCTGTGGTGATATATCTGCGGGGCCACGCGGCTGGCCGCCAGTTGCATCTTGAATTGCTCGGCCACCGCGGGAGCCACATAGAGACGATCTGCGGCGTAAACCTCGGCGTCAGCCGTCACCCGCGCCGCCTGGGCCCTCGCCCTGGGCACCTGTTCGTTGGCGTAGCCGCGCGCTCGCCACACCGCTGCCTCCTTCTCCTCGAGCGCACCGACGACATTCTCGAACGCGCTGGCCACCTGGACCGGCGGATGGAGGCCCTGGAGGGTGACGTCCACGACCGCGATCCCCAGGCCGAGGGCATCGGCTTCGCACTGGATGCGCTCGCGGAGGGTCTTCATTGCCTCGCCGCGCTTGTAGCCCAGGAACTCGATGAAATCGCTGTGTGCCGCGTAGCGAACCAGTTCACGGTAGCAAACCGCCTCGAAGACCTTCTCCGGGTCGCGGTGGTTATAGAGGAAGTCGTAGATGCTCGATACCCGATAGAAAGCATACACCGTCCCGCTGATCATGCTCACCCCAGGCGCCCGGCCCTCCGGTTTTTCTTCTCCTGTCCGGGCCTGTTTCTGGCGGTTAGCCACCAGGAGGTTGAACGGCGACTTCGCGTGGGTCTTCGTCCAGAGGAACCCGGGGACGGCCTCCTCGAGCTGTTCGCCGATCTGTAGGACGTGGACCCGCTTGGTGGGGTACTTGCGGGCGATGTCAATAGGCCACGGCAGTTTGACGTGCAGCCCCGGCCCGAGCGGTCGGTCCATCCGCAGCGGGCGGCCGAACCGCTCGATCACCGCCTCCTCCTCGGTCCCTACCAGCACGAGAGAACTCAGGATGAGGAGCGTGGCGGCCTGGAAGACCAAAAGCGGCCCTATCGCACGCTCCATGAAGCGGTAGAACCACGTCTCGGAGACCTTGAAGCCGAACTGGTAGTCGAGCGTCTCCGCGGTCGTCCGCAGGATGCCGCGCGAGGTGATCAGCATGCTCAGGATGCGGCTGTCGTGGGCCGCACGCAACTCCTGTCCTGGCACGCGCGGGCGGTATACCCCCATGACAAACAGCAGCACCGTTTCGCCGGCCAGCACCGCCATCAGCACCGGGATGGCATAGGCCACCACGCGCTCGACCACCGGCAGTTCGAAGAAACAGAACACCAGCGCCACCGCCACCGCGAAACTGCCCAGCGCACACGACATCGTGTAACTTGCCGCGGGCCGCAGCGGGCGCCAGGCGGCCTGGGTGGCCAGGCCGGCGCCGTACTTCCCAAGGAGGAAACTGACGAACGCTATCCCAGCGAATGCCCAGAAGCTCCGCAGCGCGTTCTCCACCCGAGCCGGGGCCTCGAGGGCCGACAGGCGCGAGAGCAGGTACCACGCCACCGCGCCCAAAGCCACCGCGATAACCAGCGAGAAAGCGGGAAGGAAATAGCGCTCGAACTGCGCGAGGCGGTTCCCGGCCGTCAGGACGCGGCCCTCGCCCTCGAAGAGCGACGGGCCCCGCTCGACCTCAACACCCTCGGCGACCAACTCCTCCTCGGCAGCGAGCCGCTTCAAGCGCTGGTGCACGAGCGAAACCAGCCACACCAGCACCCCGACGAGCAGGTGGCAGCCCTCGGCCACCGAGGCCAGCGACCCGCTGCTCACCCCCAGCCACAGCGCCACCCCGCCAGCCAGGAGGCTCACCACGAGGGTGAACGCCGCGGCCGACTCGGCTCGCTTCAGCGGGAGGTGGCGCGTCTGGTCGTCCGCCATCGAGGATTCCTCGCTACTGTATCTCGCGTCCCTCGAAGAGCCACGCGCCCAACAACACCAGAGCCAGCGAGTAGAGCGCGCCGTAGCCGAACGCGCCGGCCACGTAGCCCCACGGGATCACCTTGTCGGCCGACAATGCCTCGCCCATCCAGAAGACCTGGAAGTTGGGCACGAGCGAATAGGCCACCGTCGCCGCCAGTCGCCCGGGCGACAGGTAACCAAACAAAGCATACACCACCGCCCCCACAACGACAAATGCCGCGGCGACGGCGGCGGTCCAGATGACCGCGGGACGCGCTCTGCGCCACGGCAGGCTCCAGAGCGCGCCGACGGCGATCAGCGCCCCAAGCGCCAGCGCCGACCACATCGCCACGGCCGCCCGCTCGCGCGTGCCTAGGCCAATCGTCTTCGCCCCCAGCCGGCCGAACATGTAGTCCGAGAGCACGCCGAGGCCAAAAAACAACACGCAGACGACCATGCTCACGACCAGGTTCAGCCGTGTCGCACACGCCACCGCCGCCCCCGTGATCACCACCACGAGCGGACAAAGCGCCAGGCAGGCGCGAACGGTCTGGCCATCGTAGGCCGAGAGCCACGCGACTGCCTTCCCCTCGCGGTCCAGGAAGCCGAAGATGACCACCACCGCCGTCAGCAACACCGAGGCCCAGAAGACCAGGCTGGAGGGAAACGGGCGGTCGAAGAAGTAGTTGACAGCCGCCGCAAGGGCGAGCGCCAGAGCCGTTCCACCTGCCTCGCCCCAGATGAGCCGCGTGTCTATCTTCGAGTAAACCGCCTCGGGCACCCCGATCCGCACGGTCATCACAAGCACGAGGCCCAGAAGATAGACGGCGACCAGTTGCGCGAGAGCCAGCCCGAGGAACTTTCCCGCCACGAACGCCCATCGCCCCACGGGCCGCGAGACGACCATCAGGGCCGTCCGCCCGCGCACCTCCTCGCTGACCACGTTCGAGGCCGAGAGCACCGCAAGGAGCAGCCCGGCCACCAGGATGGTCGAGAGCCCCATGTCCTTGACCAGCCGCTCGCTCTCCAGGAGGGTGAACATGGAGAACACGGGGCTGAGAGCGATGAGTCCGCCCGCAATGGCCAGGACGACGCAGAAGACCGGTTGGCGGACGGTCTCGCGGAAGGCGTTCCAGCCGATTGTCCACACCTTCCAACTCATCAGCGCTTCACCACCTGGCGGGGAGCGAGGGCCGCGGTCGGGAGCGGGGACCGGCGGGGCCGCGGTCAGTCGCGGCACCGCGCGCAAGCCACGGACCAAATTATATCACACCCACCTTGCCCTTCAAGCCCGCAAGGGCACGCCGCGCCTGGGCACGCTGGCGGTCATTCGGGCAGAGTCTCGAGTTTCTTGACGATTCGGGCGTGGAGTTCGCCGTCGGGCGCGGCGTAGAGAAGGGCTCGCTTGAACTTCGCCCGGGCGTTGGCCGGCTTGCCCTGCATCTCGAAGACGCAGCCCTCGTTCCAGAGCAACTTGGCGGCGGCCTCCAGTTGCTCCAGGCCCCGCTTGGCACGGGCGTTGTTGGGATCGAACTTGAGCGCCTGCTCGAAGTCGCGGCGCGCGCCCGCCGGGTCGGTGGTTATCTTCCGGTAGCCGCTGCGGGCCATCGCCGCCGCTATCTCCGGAGCGCGCTGGGTCAAGGCGTCCAGAGAACTCTTGGCCTGCCGGTGATAGGCGTTTTCGGCGTCGGGCTCGAGGTCCAGGACCTGAGAGTAGAGTTGGCTGGCGTCGCCGTAGCGGCCAGCCTCCTGCGCTTTCTTGCCTTCGGCCAGGAGTTTCTCCAGACGCGGCACCCGTTCGGCGATGTAGAGGAGGTCCGGGATATTCGTCTCCTTGAGGAGCTCGATGGCCTGTTGCCCCGCTCCACGCTTGTAGAGTTCGAGGACTTGCTGCCGTTGTTCCTCTTTGACCTTTCGCTCGAGGATGGCCTGGATTTCCTTGAGGCGGCGCTGGGCCTCCGCGTGGTAGAACCCGGGACCGGAGATTCGCGAGTAGAGGGAGCGGGCCGAGGCGTAGTTCTCGCCCTTGAACGCCTCCTCGGCTTCCTGGAAGAGCTGCGCCTCGCTGGCCAGCCGCTCGCAGTCCTTGACCTCGGCGTCGAGGGGCGCGGGGTCGTCGGCGTAGGGCCGCGCCTTTCGGAAGTACTCGATGGCGTCGGCCCAGCGGAGTTGTTTCTTGGCGCTCTGGGCGCGGGCCAGGTACTTCTCGTAGAGTTGCTTGCGGATCAGTGGGATCGTCTCTGCGGCGGCCCTCTTGGCGGCGTAGGTTCCTTCGGGCAGTTGCTGGAGGTCGCGATAGACCTCGACGAGGATTTCCTCGGCTCCGCCGGCGCCCTTGAGTTTGCGGAGGAGTTCGCTGTAGATGCCCAGGGCCACCCGCTCGCGGTCGAGCCAGTTGAGTTTGTCCTTGGCGAAGGCGATTGTGCGGTCGGAGGTCAGGGAGGTGTCGAGGATGCTCTCCAGGTAGCGGGTGGCCTCCTCCCAGTCGAGGTTGTCTATTTGCCCCTTGGCGGCCTCGACGACCGAGATGAACCGCGCGACGTGGCGGGCGGCCTCGAGGTCGGGGCGCTTGCGCGTCGCCAGAGTGAGTTGTTGCTTCGCCTCGGCCAGTTTCCCCTGCTCGAAGAGTTCGATGGCTGCATCAACGTGGCTATTGTAGTCGTCAACCGAGTATCTGGGACCGGGCGGCGGCGGGGTTTTCTTCAGAAACACCGCGGCGAATAACCCCACTGCCGCCACCGCCACGGCCACCGCCAGGACCAGTAGCCGCACGTTCGGGCGACGAACCTCGGGAACAGCCACGGCGGCCTCGCCGCCTTTGGGTGCTATCTCGACCTCGCGCCCCGTCCTGGGGTCGCGCAGGTACCAGCGCCCGTCGCGGACGACCAACTGAGGCTGC
>CAYYCI010000145.1:0-8415 GCA_964470215.1 uncultured Planctomycetota bacterium | reverse complement strand
GATCAATCCGAAGTTCGCTGAAGCCTGGTACAACAAGGGCGTGGCACTCGGGAAACTCGGGCGCCACACCGAAGAGCTGGAATGCTACGACCGAGCAATAGAGGCCAATCCGAAGTACGCTAAGGCCTGGTTCAACAAGGGGTGGACGCTGGGGGAACTCGGGCGCTACACCGATGCCCTGGAATGCTACGACCGAGCAATACAGATCAATCCGAAGTTCGCTTTAGCCTGGAACAACAAGGGCGTGGCACTCGGGAAACTCCGGCGCTGGACTGAAGCCCTGGAATGTTTGGACCGAGCAATCCGGATCAATCCGAAGGACGCTTTAGCCTGGTACAACAGGGGCCGCGCAGTGGGGAACCTTGGGCGCTACACGGAAGCCCTGGAATGCTTCGACCGAGCAATCCGGATCAATCCGAAGTACCCTGAAGCCTGGCTCAAGAAGGGAGTGGCACTCCGGAAACTCGGGCGGTTTCGCGAGGCGAGGCGGTGCCTCGAGACCGCCGCACGGTTGGGCAACCCAGACGCGGGAAAGGCGCTCCGCGAATGGCGCTGGCCGCACCGCTAGTTGCGGCTCCCTGCGCAGCCGCCTGATGGCGACGGAATCGCCCCGCTCTTCAGAATCCAAGACTGAGGTCCCCCCTAGCCACGTACCGAGCTGCCGGCTTCTTCGGCGGCGTTCTGGTCGCCGTGACGGTCACGAGCCCCGCCATGCGGGGGTCCGGGGCGGGAGGGCGGATCGGGTGGGGGATTTCGGGGGGTGCATGCAATTATTTACATTTCGGTTACAAGAGAATGACAATGCCCGCCGGCCCCCGGGCTATTATTCTTGTGGGCGCAAGAGCCTTGTCCCGCCCGGCTTGGTAGGAACCCCTGATGGTCGAAAGGAGGCATGCGCGGCCTGGCTGCCCGGGCGCCTTCACGCTGGTCGAGTTGCTGGTCGTGGTGGGGGTGCTGGCGCTCCTGGTCGGGCTGCTCTTCCCCGCGCTCAACTCCATCCGCCGCAGCCAGAAGGTCGAGCGGACCGAGGCGGCCATCGAGACTATCTCGTCGGCCCTCGAGGCCTATCGCAACGACTACGGGCTCTATCCGCCGTGTGAGATGGTCGAGGGGCTGAACCGTGGGAATCGCTCGATGGTGGTGTGTCTGAACGCTCGCGGCCCCAGTTGGCCCTACCTTCCCAGCGGGTATCTCGATTCGGCTGGCGACATCCGCGACGAGGTGGGGGAGCCGGCCGCGCCGCTCCTGCGCGACGAGTGGGAGAGGCCGTTCGTTTACTTCGACACGTCGGCAATGCGCGAGGCGACCGCGCACGACTACGAGGGGAATCCGGGCGTCCGGCCGGTTCGGGGGCCGACGGGCTACTACAATTTCGGTCGGTTCCAGTTGTGGTCGTTCGGGCCGAATGGGCGGAACGACGGCGGGCGCGGTCTCCACACCGAGGGCGCGGACGACATAGCGAACTTCGTGGTCGAGGATTGAGGGCCGATGGTTCCTTCTCGCCACTCCCGCCGCGCGATGACCCTGGTGGAATTGCTGGTGACGATCTCCATCATCGCGGTGTTGATGGGGATAGGGCTGGGGGTCTATTGGCGGATGAACCGGGGGCTGGCCCTCCAGGCGGCGGTCTCTGGGATAGAGTCGGCGCTGCGGGCTGCCAGGGCGTTCGCGGTCCACGAACACGCCCCGGCGATGGTGGTCTTCCGTCCGAGGCCCGACGAGCCGCGGCTCATCGGCCAGGTCTTCGCGCTCGGGCGCCAGACGGTCAGTTGCTGGCATTTCGAGGTCTCGGAGTTCGCGGGGACGAAGGTGGTCGGTGCGTGGGGGCAGGAGGCGGTCTTTCCCGATGGGGGCGAGTTTCATTGTGTGGAGGGGCGGATCGGGAGCGGTGTGGAGTTGCTCGGGCCGCCCCAGAGCGCCCAGGTGAGCAGCCCGTATCTCGATGGCCTGCGCGAGGGGGTTTTCGTCGAGTGCTACGTGCGGCCGGACGCGGCGGGGCTTTCGCCCGGGGATGTGCTCCCGGTGGTGTGTAAGGACTCTGCGGCCCAGTCGCCCTATCGCCTGGAGTTGGTTTACGACGGCAGCGGGTATTTCGCCCTGCGGGCCGGGGTGAGGGTGGAGGCGGAAGGCGGCTCGGCCCCGGTGGTTGCGACGAGCGAGCCGATGGTCCGCCCGGGGGTTTGGAGCCACGTTGGGGCATCGTATGCCTGCGACGGCAGGACTGAGGAGGGCGCGCCGATCGGCCTTCTGGCCCTGAGGCTCAACGGGCGCCTGGTCGCCCAGGAGGAGGCCACGATCGAGGGGAGCCCGATGACCCTGGCGCCGAACACGGCTCCGCTGCACATCGGCACCGACGGGGGGAACTACTACCAGGGCCGTCTCGACGAATTGAAGATCGGCGGACTGATAGCGGGGGAGGTGTTTCGCCTGCCGAAGAACGCCGAGGCCCAGTTGCTCGACGCCCAGGAGAGCGACTGGCGGGTGCACTTCGACCCTGAAGGGAAACTCGACCCGAGGTTCCACGACGAGGTGGTGCTCGTGCGGGTGCTCTCGCGCGAGGACTTCTCGGCGCGGGTGATTCGGGTCAACTGGCTGGGGAGCGTCGAGGTCTTCAACGGCCAGCCACCAGAGGATGAGTGAAGGAAGGCGAGATGAAGGGCAGCGGTGAGCGTCGCGGCTTTGCCATCCTGATGGTGGTGTTGGTGCTGGTGGGGCTGGTTGTGATCGGTGCGCCGTTCGCGATCTCGATGCGCCAGGAGGAGCGTGCGAGCATCAACTTCGCCGCTCGCATCAAGGCTCGCCTGGTGGCCCTCGAGGCGCTCAATCGGGCGAAGGCCCACCTGGAACTCTCCCACGAGTACTACGAGCGAATGGGCGACGCGACGACGATCTTCAACACTCCGAATTTCGACTGCCCGGGCGAATTCCGCGCCGCCCTGGCCACGGCCCCGGCCGACAGGGGCGTCCTGCGCGGGGTGGCCGTCGAGGACGAGCAGGGCAAGGTCAACCTCGCCTCGGCCAGTCAGGCCCTCCTGACCAACCTCTTCCTGGCGGTCCTGGGCGAGGAACTCGACCCCGACAACCCCGGTGGGACGCGCTCGGAGGCGATGGCTCAGGCCATAGTGGCCTGGCGCAACGCCCACAAGTTCACCTCGCTCGCCCAGCTTCGCCAGGCCATCCCCGACCTGACCGAGACCGAGTTCCAACTCATCACCCCGTTCCTGACCATTTATTCCTCGACGATGGTCGGCCAGGTTTCTTCCACGTTGGCCAATCTCCACCCCGTGAATATCAACACCTGTGGCGAGGAGGTTCTGAGGGCACTGCTCCGCGGCATCCGACTTCGGGAGCCCGGCGTGCCCGAAGACCAGCGCCACAAGGGGGTGGGCTACGACCAGTATGTCGAGACCGACGAGGACGGCAATCCGACCGGCACGTGGACGGACGACCTGGACGAGGTGGTGCGTCGCCTGAGGGTGGTGTGTCGGCTCGCCTCGGACGTGGAGCCGTCCTCGACCTCGTTCGCCGTCGAGTCGTCGGACCCGATGACCGACACGACCCAGTTGCTGCCCGTGCCGGAGGTCGGCCAGTCGGGGAACGAGGAGCTCGAGGGCTTCTGGGTGGCGATTGACGGCGACGCGGTGCGCTACTGGAAGAAGGAGGGTCAGAGCCTCTACATTTCCCAGGATGCGGCGTGGCAGCCTGCGGCGGCGGTCAATCGCTCGCGCTCGCGCGACGAGGGGGTGGAGGTGCGGCTGGTCTTCGCCGACCTGGAGCACGACCTGGCGGGCGTCCTCGACCGCCTGGTCGAGGCGAAGAAGTTGACGCCGAAGAGCCGCGCGGCCATCCTGGCCAACGCGCTCAATCCGCTCAACTCCGAGGTCCTCGACACAGCGACCACGACGGCGCCGTTCTGCGTGCGCAGTTACGACATCTACGGCCTCGAGGCATCCGGGATCGTCAATGCCCCGGACGGCACCGAACTGGCCCGCTACACCATCCGCCAGGTGGCCCAGGTGGCGCCGCCGGTGCCCCTGGAGATTCGCATAGACACCCAGGCCGACTTCCAGCGCTCGCTGACGGCCGGCCTGTCCCACCACGTGGCCACGTGGCCGAACAACACCCAGGCTGCCGACGTCGCGCCCGCCTCGCACGAGCCGCCCGAGGACAGCGACCTGGCGCGCCACGGCCGCCTGGGCCTCGAGCCGGTCGAGTTCAGCCCCAGCGACCCGGTGCGGTTCGCCGCGCGCTTCACCGCCAGGTTCAAAGGCCCTCTCCAGGCCGACATCCTCCGCGGCGACACCGACGGCCACACCCAGAGCGCCTGGCCAGACCCCGACCCCAACCTCACCACCGTGAAGGTCGAGCCGGGCAAGGACTGCGACAGCGGGCCCGAGGGGGTCCACGTGGGCGAGGTCCAGAGGGGCGAGGAGACCGAAACCCGCACCCTCGCCTACCCGGGCCGCGCCGACGACACCGACAGCGAGGGCAATCCCATCCCTCGCGACAACATCCCGCACAACGGCGACTTCGTCGTCCAGCCCGTGGTCGCCGAGATGTGGGTGAAGTTCGATGGCGGCGAGAGGTTCGACTATGGCAAGGACCACTTCCTCTTCGACTTCGGCGAGCGGACATTCAGCAACCGCATCGCCCTCTACTACTACAGCCGCGGCTCCGACAGCGGCGACCTCGTGCTGCACGTCTGCGACTCGACCAACCAGCTCATCGCGGCCCAGGTCCGCTGCCGCATCACAAAGACCCCCTCACAGCCGCCAGGAGTGCCCTTCGACCAGTGGTTCCATTTCGAGCCGGAGCGCTGGTACCACCTCGTGGCGGTGGTCAAGGGCATCCACTACGGGGAGATGGCGCTGTTCATCAACGGCCGCAGCGTCGGGCGCTACGTGCCGTCGGCCAGGCTCAGTGGCGGCGTGGGGCCGGCCGACCTGAATATCCCGTGCTCCGGCCTCGACGGCGACAGCGGCGAGGATCCCTTCCGCCTCCAGGCGTGGCCGCCGGCCGGCGTGGCCATCCTCGGCGGTGAGATCGTCGAGTACTCGGGCACCAGCGGCGGCCTCCAGGTCGCCGTCCCCGAACACCGCGGCTCGCGAAACACCCAGGCCAGAGCACATCCCGACGGCACGAGGATCGAAATCTACGGCTACACCGACTACATCTCCAAACGCCGCGACGACCTCGAACATCCCCTCGACTACATGCTCAGAGGCCCCGAGGAGCCGCTACTGGCCGGCGACCTCCCCGCCGGCTACGAGCAAGTGACGGTGGACGACGGCGACGAGACCAACCCCGACGGCGTCCCCGCCCCCACCACCTACACCGAGAACGGAACGACGGACTACTGGGACAGTTACTCGGACTCCTACCAGGCGGCCGACGTCGGCTCGGAGAACGAAATCCCCAGCGAGGGCTGGCTGCCGGTGTGTGTGAGTTCCAAGTGGATCGTCAACCCGGGAGCCGGCGAAACCCTCCAGGACGACCAGGACCGCTTCAACGAGGTCCTCGAGAGCGAGGATGCCCCGACGCTTTCCTCGCTCCTGGTCTGGACCGCTCAGCGGCCCGCCGTCGGCGACCGCGTGATCGAGGAGCCGGAGGGCATCGGGTTCCTGGTTGTCGAGAAGAACCCCGACGACGAGAACGCGGGCGAGATCATCAAGTTCTCGAAGGCGGGAGTGGTGCTGGTCTGGCGGTATCATCCGGAGGATGCCGCCGACCCCGAAATCCCCGAGGATCAGAAACGGAAGATCGCCTGGTACATCGGCTACGTGGCGGGCTTCGGGGGGGAGGGCGATTTCAGCGGCCATCGCGCCTGCTTCGCCACCGAGGAGAAGCCGATCGTCGAGGGGGCCAAACTCCGCCTCGACTGTCTCAAGGTCACCGACAACCAAAAACTCGCACGCGGCCACCTCGGGACCGAACCCGTCGAACACCGCATCGCCGGAACCGACCAGACCGTCACCGAAAACCGCGACCACAACGGCCGCGGAATCTTCCAAATCGCCTTCCGCGACCCCGAAGGCCACGCCGACACTACCCGGCCGTTCGAGTGGATTCGATACACCTATCCCCGCTACCGCTACCCGCCGCTGCCTGAGGGCCAGGAGGACGACGAGGCCCAACTCCTGGGCACCAGGTGGATGGTGGGCATCGCCCGCGCCGTGGCCAACACCGGGGATGCCGACCACAACCCCGTGGCCTTCCCCGCGGCGCAGGCCAAGATAATGCCGGTCTTCATCTGCTCCGGCTACATCCGCACGATGGACAAGGACGTCGAGCTGGTCAAGGGGGGACACGACGAGGTGACCCTGACCGACAACACCGGCCAGCGCGAGAGCCACTGGATACACCACGCCAGCGGCCACCTGTTCGCCTTCAGGGAATCGGTCACCGGGCTTTTCAACTACGCCGCCAGGCCGCGCCTTCTGAAGTTCCCATCCTCCATGCCCATCCGCCCCGACACCCTCTTCTACCTCGGCAGCGACTCGGTGTGCCGGAACGGCGATCCCGACGTGGAGGTCCACGACGACCCGGACGCGACGAGCGAGCCGGAGCGCCCCGCCAACGCCACCTTCGACGAGGTGAAAATCTACTCGGCGCGCTACGGGGTCGCGCGCCTGTGGGACGCCAAGAAGACCTCGGACGGCGCGCCGGACCCCGCCAAGGACTCGCGCAATATCGCCCCCATCGAAGCGGCCTGGAACCCGCCGTTCTACATTCGCATCGGGAACCTCGAGGACATCGTGCCCAAGGACGCCCCCACACCCTTCCGCTTCCACTCCAATGGCCACGTGGACAGTTGGCCCCTCGAGGGCTACCTGAAGATTGACGACGAGGTCATGTACTACCGCGTGATCTACCGCAGGCCCGGCGGGCGGATGTCGGCGCCAATCAAGTTCACCCGACCGACCGACCAGGACGGCAACCCCATCACCGGCGGCCTCATCACCGTCCTTTCCCCGACCGACGACACCCTCTACATAGACCTCGACGAGGAAGAGGGGAAGGACTTCCCCGAGAAGGGCTACCTGACCATCTCGAACTCGTGGGCCAACAAGGACTACTGGGACCGCGTGGCCTACATCATGGCCACCTACGGGGTGACCTGGGACCAGATACAGCAGGACCTCCAGCAGGGCGGCGAGGTCGTGGACGAGAGCGGCCGCCCCATCGTCGGCGGCCACTCCATCGGCTCACAGGAGCGGGTCTTCTTCGACGGCAAGACCTGGAACGAGGCCAAGCAGTGCTGGGAACTCCACCTGACCCATCGCGGAATCCTCGACTCGCAGGCCAAGGAGGTCAAGTTCTGGGACCCCAACGACTGCGGCTGGTATCTGGGTGGCAGCTCGCCCAGTAGCGCCTCGGTCCACGTCATCAGCGTCGAGTTGATGGTCCTCGAGCGCGGCTGCCTGGGCACCCAGCGCGACCGCCACGCCATCGGCGCGCGTGCCATGCCCATTGACCACATCCACTCGGCCATCACCCCGATGCCCATGGTCCGCGTGCGTCGCGGCCCCGACGGCAAACTCCTCCGCGAGGATGGCAAGATCAAGGTCTATCCCGAGGAGGACCCCGAGTGGCAGGCCGACGACCCTGAATGCGAGCTGGCCATCGTCGTCGAACAACACGACAACTTCCCCGCCGAGGGCTACGTCCAGGTGGGCAACGAGATCATCGGCTACTGCCAGGACCGCGACGGCTCGAACCCCCTGTGGACCGCCCGCGTGCCCATCGCAAAGGACGGCACCGGGCAATGGGTCTACAAGGAGCTGCCCGTGCTGACGGGCATCGTCCATTTCCGCCAACGCTACGGCACCTCGCGCGAGACCTACCTCGAGCCGGGAGATGGCGCCGCACTCGCCACCCTCGACCCCTTCGAGGAAGAACCCGCCTATTACCAGTTCGGCGAGGATTTCCAGTCCGCCGGCCAGCCCTACCATCGCCGAATCCTCCGGGTGTGCCAGGTCCGATACCACGACCGCTACCCGACCCTCGACGGCGCCTACACCCCGCACCGCGACGACGGAACGGCCGGGTACTACGAGTTCAGTTACCACCTGCCCGGCGCGCTCTGGACCCAGGTCCAGTGGCGCGAGATGAAGTGGGACCCCGAGACCGGCACCCTGACCAACGCCACCTCGAAACAACTCGACGAGGACGACCCCTGGGACGTCCACGTCATGGTCCAGATCGACAACGCCCCGGCGTGGGACGACACGACGCCCGACCCGGCCAACTCCAACAAGCCGGTCGCAACGCCGGTACACTGGCAGAAGGAATTCCCCTTCCGGCCCGACCTCTACGACAACAACCCCGCGTCCCATCGCCCACGCAAGCCGGTCATCTACCTCTTCGACGACCCCACGGCGGACAACTACATCAACCCCCTGGGGCCGAACGAGC